>JACQUX010000006.1 GCA_016210045.1 Deltaproteobacteria bacterium
CCCCCAGACCACTCCCCACGCGGATTTGCAAATAGGGGTCCCGGTGGGGAAACGGAGGGGCCCGGCGGGCGAGTCTGTGCGAGGGAGCGCGAGGGGGTTGAAGCTCGACCGAGCGAGGTCTCAGTGAGCCGAGCGCCGTAACGCGAGGCGAACGGCACGCCGGGCCCCTCCGTTTCCCCGCCGGGTAAAAGGTCAACTTTGCAATCTGGTTACTACGGCAACCACGGAAACGGCGGCGGCAACTGGCCTGGCGGCGCCACTAACACCGTCGGCTCCCCTCGCCCCTCCAACAGTCGAATCCCGTGCTCCAGATGCGCCTGATTTTCCGCAAAGCGCGTCTGCATTACGCCGAACAGCAGCTTCATCATCAACGCCAACATCACGATCCCCAACACCCCTTTGATATTGAACCCCAGTTCCCACACGTTGATCTGCGGCGCGATCCGATTCGCCACGCCGAGGATCAAATCCGCAACCAGGATCGCAATGATCACCGGCGCGGCGATCACGAACGACACCGTTAAGACCTCGCTACTCAAATGCATGAAGAGGTCCAACAACGGACGCCAGCCGGGATCGATCCGCGGAAATTCGAGCACCGGCAGTGTCACGAAGCTCCCGAACAGGGCTTCAAAAAAGAGCCGATGTCCGCCCAACGTCAGGAACGTCACGACAGTGAGCGAGAAGAGGAATTGCCCGCCTTGCGACTCCATCGTGCCCAACTCCGGGATCAAGACGCGCGCAATCGACATCCCGCGCTGATTGTCGATCATATGGCCGGCGGACTCGAACGCGTAAAAGACCAGCCCGGCCAGGATGCCGATCGCGATCCCGAAGATCGCCTCTTTCAAGAAGAGCAGCGTCAACACCAACTGTTGTTCGGTAATCGGCGGTCGATCATGCGGCAACAAATGCGCCGTCACAAAGAC
Source organism: Deltaproteobacteria bacterium (assembly GCA_016210045.1). Lineage (NCBI taxonomy): Bacteria > Pseudomonadati > Myxococcota > Myxococcia > Deltaproteobacteria bacterium. The sequence continues at coordinate 930 of JACQUX010000006.1, forward strand.
CGCAAAAATTGCCGCCACGCCGATCCGCGCCGGCATCGGGACCGGTTTCCCGATCAGAAAGGGAATCGTCGCGACAATCCCGAGGAAACGCGTCCAGACAAGCAGATAAAACACCGCCACGAACTGAAAGCTCATGTTGACGCCGAAAATTTCCAACGGATTCTGCATATGTCCCCAATAGAGCATCCAGATTGAATTGCTGAGTCACATGCCCCGGCAGGGGCGAGAGGGGAGTCCCGCGGGCCGTTCGCCTCGCGTTACGGCGCTCGGCTCACTGAGACCTCGCTCGGTCGGGCTTCAACCCCATAGCGCTCCCTCGGTCAGACTCGCCCGCAGAATTCCCCTCTCGCCCCTGCCGGGACCCCGTATTTCAATCTGGATGATCCCCTAGGGCCTGTTTGTAAAATCGATGAAGGTGCGATGGTCACGTGCCGGGAGGCTGGGCCCGGTGCATCCGGGGGCTCTCGCAGCCGTTTTCTCCTTGCGAAATCTAAAGCCGAAAACGGCGAGGGCGAGCGCGCGGCGGCTCGATGCCGCCGCGATAGCGTACCCCGGGTGTGCCGGGCCCAGCCTCCCGGCCCCCGTCGTGAGCAATGATCATGTGAGAGTGCGCTATCGCCATGCAATAACCCAAGAGACACGACATGCGCATCTGGACCTCTTTGAACGACCGGCTCACTCATGATGAACCTTACCGCGTAATCAGCGGGAAGCGGGTGAACAGTTCTCCCGTGAACGTGATCATCTTTTGCAGGATATCGGGCCCGAGAAAGGCGAGCGCCGCGCCGATCACGACCAATTTCGGGACGAAGGTCAATGTCTGTTCTTGGATCTGCGTCGTGGCTTGTAAGATGCTGATCACCAGTCCGACCACCATCGCGGCCAACACCGGCCCGGCGGAGAGGAGCAGCGTGAGCCAGAGCGCCTTGCTCGCCGCCTCGATGAAGAAATCGGCATTAGGCATAGCCTTCCACCAGCCCTTGCGTGATCAGTCGCCAGCCATCCACCAACACGAAGAGCAGCAACTTAAACGGCAATGAAATCGTGATCGGCGAGATTTGAAACATCCCGAGCGAGAGCAAGACATTCGCGACAACGAGGTCAATCACCAGAAACGGGAGGAAAATGACGAAACCGATCTGAAAGGCCTCCGTCAATTCGCTCACGGCAAAGGCTGGAATGAGATTCAAGAAATCGTTCTCACCGATTTTATCGCGCATCTCCGGATCTTTTTGTAGCTTCTTCGCCACGCGGAAAAACAACGCTCGATTCGGCTTGTGAGCGTGCGTCAGCAGGAATTCACGCACCGGCTCCTTCCCCTTGTCAAAGGCCTCGGCCAAGAGTTTCAACGAGGCTTGGGAGAGCAGCGGTTGATTGGTGTTTTGTTGCAACACATCGCCCGTGGCGCGGTAGACATTAAACGCCACCGGAACCATGACATAGATCGTAATCACCATCGCCAGCCCGGTAATCACCGTGTTGGGCGGGATCTGTTGCGTCCCTAACGCGTTGCGGATCAGTGCGAAGACCACCGCCAACTTCGCAAACGACGTCGCCATCATGACCACGAACGGGGCCAAGGCCAGCGCGGCCAACACCAACATCAGGATCAGCGGTTGCGACACCCCTGCGGCGGCTAGCTCAGACTGCATCGCCGTCCTCCAAATCTTTGGCCGTGAGCTCTGCCATGCAATTGATCTGTGCTTCCGTACTCCCCAACAGAAAACGGCGTTGTCCCACGCGGACAATCCAGAGCAGCTTCTTCGGTTCGAGATTGAAGCGGCCCAAGACTTCGACCGCGCGGCCTTGGCGACCGAACTTGGCCATGCCCAAACGCGGCAACAGAAACTTGATCGTGACCCAGGCGCCAACACAGACAACCACCAGCACCACGACCATCTTGATCAAGAGTGTCGTAATGTTTTCCACGTCTTCCGCTTTTGGTAATTCGACCGACAATTGCAATAAGAGTGCGAGCATGCGTCCCCCACGCTGCGCGCGTCCGCGCCACCGAACTTATTTCACTAACTGGACAATCCGCACTCCCATCGTTCCATCGATTTCCACCAATTCGCCCTTCGCCACCAACTTTCCATTCGCTACGAGATCTACTGAAGTCGTCACCGGAACACCTAATTCAATGACCTGGCTCGCCTGCAATTGCAAGAGGTCTTGCAACGTCATCGTTTTTTTCCCTAACACGGCCACCAGTTGCACCGGGATATCGGCCGTCACGGACACCGCTTTGGCCCCTAACGGTTCTGCGGTCGCACGGGGCGGCAGCGGAATGCCGGATTTTTTCGCTGTTGCCGCTGGCGGAGATTTCGCCGTGGACCGTTTCGGCGGCGGCGCAGGCGCCACATCCTGTTCACCGATATCGAGACCGTCGTCTTCCAGCTCTGTCGCGATATTCAAATCGGTGTCGCCATCCTCAAGATCGAGATCGCCCTCGTCACCCAATAAATCCTCTTCTTCAGGGAGATCGAAATCGTCATCGTCCAAGTTTATCTCCGGCGAACGTTTCGGCGCCATAGTACCCCCGTATTAATCGATGGCCTCAACCACACACGTCAAACGCTTCCCCTTCGTCAGCGCGCAACGAATTCCCACTTGCTCGCCGGTGCCAACGCGCAACCAGACCTGACCACGCAACGCCGCGCCTTCGAGCTGCAACGCACAGTGATCGAACAAGACCACGTCGCCCGGCGCCAAATCGACCAACTCGGCCGACGTTAACGCACAAGATCCGCCTTCCACGCGCACTTCCACCCGTTCTCCGGCAAAGCGCTGCGCCTTTTCCCGCAACGCCTCCCACGAGACCGGCCGCTCCATGGCCCGTCGCCCGCGTTCGCGGACAAACGCCGCCGGCACCACGAACTGGAGCACAAAACGCTGTTCACCGACCGCGAGCTGCGACGTCACCGTGACTACGGATTCGCTGGGCGGCAACCAATCCTCGATGCCGGTACGCTCCAAATAGAGTCGGTCGAACCGAAAGTGATACGCGGCATCCGCGTCGCATGTCTGATGGATCGCCGCCAGGCATTGCATCGCGACATATTGCAAGACGCCCTGCTCCGATTCCGTCAACGGGATCGGCTCCATACCACGTTGACCGGAACCGCCCAACAGACGATCGACGATAAATCCCGCCAATTGTGACTCGCAGAGCAGGCCGACTTTGGCATCATGACCGGCCAGCGTGGCCGCCAAGAAAACCGCAGCTTCCCCCATGTCGTTCGTAAAGCGTCCATAGGTCGAACTTCCGACGTTCGACTGGGCCAATCGCACCTCAAGCCCAAGCTGCTCGCCGAGCACGCGTTGCAGCGCATTGACCACAGCTGCACGTTGCGCATCGGTCGGGAAAAATTCCACAAGCCCTTGCTCGATCACGACGGCATCGCGCGTCAACTGCGGTAAACGCCACTGAAGGGGAACGATCGCCATGGAGTTCATGCCTCGGAGATATCAATCTTTGTCACCGCCACGCCCTTCGCGTGCAACGCGGCGTGAATGCGACCCCGTTCGTTCGTGAAGAGCGCGCGCACCGCGCGGTCTTGACTCGAAATCGTGATCGCGACCTTACCATCCTTGGCGCGCAGACGCAAACGGAGCCCCTTAAAAATCGACGCCTGAAAGCCGATCTGCAACTCTTCCCCACCGAACTCACCCTTGCCAAGACGAATATTTTGCACCAGGAGATTCACTAAACGCTGCATCTGGGCGGCATTGAAATGCGTCGGCACGCGTTCGGACTGTTGCGTCTGCAACGCGTCTTGAAAGGTCTTTGCGGCTTCGACTTGGACATCGGTGCGCGACTTGACCGACTCGCGGAGTTGCGTCTGTTGCGCCCGTTGCCCTTGGGTCCCCGAGCCCCCGCCATGGCCACCACGCCCTTGTTCGCGCCCCCCTTGCCCACCGCCGTCGCGCTTGACCGGCACCTTCGCAACGACGCGCTGTTCCGCGATCCCTTCGTGGCGCACTTCGGCTGTCTCGCCAGCCGCGTGCTCTGTATCGCCCGACTCTTCGTCGCGCTCCTTACGTCGCTCGACGGTTTTTTCCTGCCGACGCGTGCGCGACTCGCGTTCTTGCGGTTGCTGGGTCGAGCGTTGACTGGTTTGTTGTTGGAAGCTCGGCACCTGTTGCACTAATTTTGCCTGCTGCAGCGCCGCGTCGAACCGAGACGGCTGCTGTTTCGATTCTCCCGGCCGCGGCGCTTCGTCTTGGCGCGGCACGGGAGGCGGTTTTTCTCGAACTCGATCAGGCGTCATATCCTCTTTCAGTGTGCCAACGCCCCTTCCGCGTCATCTCCTTCACCGCGCCACCGCCGGAGCTGATGGATCGTATTCCCCAATTCGTCGAACTCTTTCTCTTCACGGCGCGACAGCTCTTCGTTGATCTTTTTTTGCCACAACTCCTTGTGCTTCTCCATCATCTGATGCTGCTTGGCCGCCTCGATGTAATCACGTCGTCGCCGCGCGACTTTTTCCACGCAACGTTCCACTTCTTGCCGCTGCTCCTCGATCGCTTCGACTTTCTCTTCTTCTTGCTCCTTCAGCTTCCGCAAATAATTTACATAGACCGTGCCATCGAACACCAACCCGCCGACGTTCATCCGGTCATGCATCTCATCGCGTTTCGCGATCCACTGCGCGATGATCTCGTCTTTCTCCTTGATCAGCTGTTGTTCTTTCTCCCGCGCCGCTTTCAACGCCTCGATCGCTTTCGCCAGCGCAAATTCCGCGCGCTGCTTTTCGCGCAGCTTGACGCGGAGCATGGCCTCGAGGCGATAGCGCGCGCGTGCCATAACCGGATCACCTATTCAAACAACTGCCGCAACCGCTCGACCGTGTCCGAAAATTCCACATGTTCGTCGACGCCCTGCTTCAGGAATTCATTCACTTCTTCGATTTTCTCGATCGCGTAATCGACCTTCGGATCGCTGCCCGATTCATACGCGCCGATCAGGATCAGGTCGCGCTCTTTCTCATAGTTCGCCACCACTTCGCGGAGTTTTCGCGCGGCCTGACAATGTTCGGGGTCGACGACATCGTCCATCACACGACTCACGCTCTCGGAGATGTCGATCGCCGGATAGTGATTCCGCGCGGCCATCGCGCGGGACAAGATAATATGGCCGTCTAAGATCGACCGGGTTTCATCCGCAACGGGTTCATTCATATCATCGCCCGCCACCAGGATGGTATAGAAGGCCGTGATCGATCCGCGATCGGAATTCCCCGCGCGCTCCAACAAACGCGGCAACGTCGAAAAAACCGATGGCGTATAGCCCTGCCGCGCCGGCGGTTCGCCGACGGCCAGCCCCACTTCGCGCAACGCGCGGGCGAAGCGCGTGATCGAGTCCATCATCAACAACACTTTCCGCCCTTGATCGCGAAAATATTCGGCGATGGCCGTGGCCACATACGCCGCCTTGAGCCGCACTAACGACGGCTCATCCGAGGTCGAAACGATCACGACCGAGCGTCGCAACCCTTCTGCGCCTAAATCGCGCTCTACAAAGTCGCGCACTTCGCGCCCCCGCTCTCCGACCAGACAGATCACGTTCACTTCCGCTTCGGTGTTGCGCGCGATCATTCCTAAGATCGTTGACTTCCCAACCCCAGCAGCGGCGAAAAATCCGATGCGCTGCCCTTCGCCACACGTCAGCATCCCATCGATCGCGCGCACGCCGGTCGCTAACGTCCGCGTCACGCGTTGCCGACTCAACGCCGGCGGCGGCGTCGCGGTCACCGGATATTCCTGATCGTATTCCAACGGGCCGAGCGTCTCGCTGTCGAGCGGATCGCCGAGGCCATCCAACACGCGGCCCAGCAGCTGCGGCCCCACCCGCACTTTGAGACATCCGCCAGTCGGAATCACCGCGTTGCCAAGTCCAATCCCTTCCAAACCACCGAGCGGCATCAGCAAGACTTCTTGATCGCGGAAACCGACGACTTCCGCCTTGATCGGACTTTGTCGTTGATACGGCTCAATGAGACACAACTCCCCGACACGAACTCCCGGCACGACGGCCTTCACGACCAGGCCGGTGAGTTCAGTGACCTTCCCTTTGATGCTGTAGGTCGAGACGGTGGACAGATTGTGGGCGAAGCGGGAGAAGTCGACCTTCGGCAGTTCCCAGGTCGCATGCCCACGCGTCTGGGAATTTGGGCTCATAGCTCCAACGCCTTTCGAATCGCGCGCAGCTGCGTTTCTAATTGCGCATCAATCGTCCCGACTTCGGTTTCGACGACGCAGCCGCCGCGAGTAATGGCTTCATCTTCTCGAAATTGGAGTCGTTTCGTCCGATCGAGCAGGTCGCGAAACTCCGACTCCGCGGCCACGACCAAGCGATAATCATCCGGATTGAGTCGCACGACCACCCGATCCCCGATCGTTGCCTCGATCGCTTGCTTCACGACCGCCTTGATCAACTCTCCATGCACCTCCATCAGTCGCCCGACGACTTTTTCTGCAATCGTCAGGACCAACTTGTGCACTTCCACCTCGGCCGTCGCGTAAAAATCTTCTTTGAGCCGTTCGAAACGCGTCAGAAATTCCATCGCCTCCGCATAGCCCTGTTCCCGTCCTGCCGCATAGCCCTCGTCGCGGGCCTGCTGCCGCACCGCATCGACTTCCGCCAACAGATGCTCCGCCTCGGCGCGAATACGTCCACTCTGGGCTTGGGCCTCGTCGATCACCTGTTCGGCGCGCGCTTTGGCCTCCAACACGCTGCGGCTCATCACGCGCGAGGGCTCTGTGACCGCCGGCGCGGCTGCGGCCATGCCGGTCTTGAGTCGATCTTCTAATGAGGTGGTTGCGGCCAATTCCCCACTCTTGATGATTTTCTTCGCCATAGTTTTCACGACGATAGTAACACATCTCCTCAGAAGTCTTAATATTTTCTTCCAGGTTCACAACGGATTGAATGATGAGCAATCCCCTACAGGGCTTCCTCCAGCAGGTCGGACTCGTCGCCCCCTCGAGGTACGAGAATGGCGGTTTCCTCCCCTACGGCCGGCGGCCGACGATAGACCTCGGGGAGCCGCTCTAACCACGCCGCATCGATCAACTGCTGGCGGGCCAACACCCCGATGCGTCGCAACACCCGGGCCTGCCGCGCCTCCGTTATGGCGGAATGCGCGGCCAGGACATGGGTATCGACATCGCGCTGCAGCAAATAGGCTAAGCGTGGGGGAAGTTTTTGTTTGATGATCGGGAGGCTCGGCAATTCGCGAGGAGAAAACGCCTTGGCCAGCGCCAGGATCCCCACTTCGCTGATCAATCCCTCCGGGTCTTTGCGCTCTAACGGCACTTCCAGGACCGTATAACGTGCCTCTTGCTCTTGCCGCTGATCGAGGCCGCGGAGTTCTGCAATACGCGACTTCAACGCCTTGGCTTCCACAAACGGCAACCGATTCAGCAGCATCCGCAACGCTGCCGTGCTCATGTGACCGAAGGCCATCGCTAACTCATCCACACCTAAATCGCGGATCAACGTCTCTAACTCGACCAGATTCAGCCCATGCAACGTCTGGATCGACAACTCTTCGACCTGGCTAGCCAAGCGCGCCGGGGCAAAATGTGACTCAAAACGGTGACGAATGATCTTGAGGACGACATCGGACACCGCAAAGGCATCGACCACACTCGGCAGTTGCTCCCGCAACGCGGTCGGCAGATGCTCCAACACATAGCGTGTATGTCGTGACGGCAAAAAACGGAGGATCAGGCCAATGACCCGCGGCGACTCATGCAGCAAGATATCCACTAACCAACTCGGATGGATTTCACCGAGCAAGACCAACTCTTGCGCCGTCCGTAACGTTTGCAATTGTTCGTCGATGGCCGCTTCGCGTTCCGAATCAGGCAGGGCCTGTAAAGCGGCGACGCGCTCTTGTAACGCAACGGTTTCGACGGCCGGCGCATAGTCGTGCAACGCGACCGCGCCACTCTGCCGTGCGATCAACGTAGCGATCATCCGCTCGCGATAATGATTCCCAATCCCGTTCATAACCCCCGCCCAGAGATTACTGTACTTGCGTGTTCAACAAGCTCCGCGTTGACGAGACCCCTTCTTGCGCCACCTTCACGGTCAATTCACTGAGTTGCGACCAATGATAGATGCGCGCTTGCACCGCCAAGAGTTCCTGATTGGAAAATCGCTTCCCACTGTACAGAATCTCGCTCAAGAAATGATCCATCTTCATCATTCCCTGATTCACTTCTTGTAACAGGTCCACCACCATCCCAGTCCCGGACTGGCCGCCCACGGCCGTATATTCCGGCAGCGGTTCAATCCCTTGGGCGGAGACCGACGTGAACGGTTCATTCGACGCCGCGAGATCGCTCGGCATGATGCCGGCACTCTTCGCCAGGTCTTCCTGACTCATTTCATTGCCCATTTGCCCTAAGACTTGCTGAAACAGCGAATCGCCACCGGCCGGCTTGACGGCGCTGACTCCACCATCGTGCGCCCCATGCGTCACACTGGTGACGGTCGACGAAACGGCTTTGGTAATAAAAGGATCCATCGCCATAATTACGCCTCCACCGCAAATTCCGCTCCATCCCCGTCTTCCGTACTGACGCCGTCTTCCCGTTCATGCGAGAGGCGGCGAATATTCTTCATCAGCATGCCCAACGCCCGTGCGTGGAGGCGTGAAGTCCAGGACTTGGACAAGCCTAAGCGACTGCCAGCCTCTTCCAGCGTCCGGTTTTGAAAATAGTACATCATGATCAACTGCTTTTCTTTCGGCGGCAGCGCCCCAATCGCCAGTCGCATATGGGCACGCACTTGATGCAGCGTGGCGCGTTCTTCAACCCCGATCTGATTCTCGTCGGCGACGTCCAGATCCTCATGCGCATCGAGGGAGATCACATAGATCGAGGCCAAACTGTTCACAGTCTCGCTGATGATGGTTTGATCGTTCTGTAGATCCTGCTCCACGCCTTGTCGCTGGGAAACGTAATGCAGATAATCGTTCGCGGCTTCTTCGAATTTCAATCGGGCATACAGAGAACGCGGGAGCCAGCCGCTCTTCCGCAACCCATCGTAAATGGCGCCTTTGATCCGATAGTACGCAAAGGTCCGAAAATCGACTTCTTGCGCCGCATCGTAACGCCGCGCCGCTTCCAAAAGACCAAGCCGCGCGTTGCAGAGGAGGTCATCGTAATCGACGGATGAAGAGAGCGTCTGCGAGACACGATTGGCGATCGAGGTCGCAAAAGGGAGGAACTGCTTCACCAGCTCGTGTTGCCGCCGCTGTTCCTCGAGTTGCCTGGATTGCAATGCCTTCGCCACGGTAACGGACCTCGTCGTGGCTTTCCCCTTTATCGGTTTTGTCTTCCGCTTCAAGGCTGGCTGCACCATGAGTATACCCCCTTGCGTCAAGTGACCGGGAGCCTCAGGTTGCACGATACATGCCAGGGAGTTCAGCAACCCCACTTTGGAGACAACATATAATTATTTGATATTACTAATGAATCAGCTTGATGGGCCACGCAATTACAACGTTCTGCGACACTGCGGTCTGAGGAGCGGGGTCAGAAGACCCCAAGCTTGGGGAGCCATCTCAACTCAGACGGGTCTGGCGCCGATCGAAATGTACGACCAATTGCGCCGCGATCCGCGCCTCCGCCACTAAGGCTTGGTCGCCCGTAATCCCACGATCGGTCAACGTCTGACGCAGCGCGGCCAAGTGCTTGGGGACTACGGCCTCGACGGCGCTCACCAATTCTTGCAGTCGCGTGACCGCGGCGGCCAAGACCTCCGGCGACCCTTTGGCTTGCTGCAATTGCTCCACTTTCAACGATTGGGCGTCCAAGTCGGTGGCCAGGTCCATCAGCGCTTGGGCCCGTTCGGCCGCCGCTCCGGTGGTGGGCACGCCACGCGCAGTAATAGAACGTGGCCCCCCCTGCTGTTGGTGGCGATAGACATCGGCCCACGTCATTTCAAAACTGGACTTCCCAGGTCCTGCGTCCGTGGTGGGTCGCGGTCGCGCCACGCCTGCCTTGGTCTCTGGCGTACTCGCAGCCCGCAACAACGACGACAGTACGGCCAATTTAGATCCTTTGATCTCCGCAGTCATATATCCTCACGATCCCTTCACACCTGCCGTACTGAATCCATCATCATCTCATTGCGGGCCAACAGGACTTGCGCCACTTGTCGATCTCGCGTCGATCCCGCAGCCAATGGATTGAACGCCTTCACGGGATCGCGCGCCACGTCCATCGCCATATCGATCCCGGGAATAAAACTCGGACCCATCGTCTGCTGTTGATTCGACGCCTCTTCGGCATTCTTTTGGGCCGCCTTCATTTGCCCCATGTCCCCGATTTTCGAGACGCCATACGCGGCCGCGGCGCCGATGGCAGCCGGTGGGAAAAAGGCCGCAAGCGGCGCGGCGATCGCCCCCAAAATCCTTCCTAAACCGGAGAGAAACCGCGAAAAACCGCCGCGCTTGTGTTGCCGGGCCTGATCGATCGGCGTGCCCGATAGCTGGCGCACTTCGTATTTGATCACATCGGGCCGGACGCGACTAAATTCCATACCTATACCTCTAGAGAGTGTATCGGCGCACCCAGCACCCGGTGTTGCTACACTGCGTGCGCTTTCTGCTACGGAGCGCAACGCTCCCTCATCGGTCGCATTGCGATCATCACTACCGCGGGCCATGGCTCCGCTGACGCTTCGCCGCCCTTACTCCCCCGCTTGCAACTGCGGAGGTGGAGCGGCGGGCGGCAGCGCCTGTTGCTGGATCTGCTCCCGCATCCGACTTGCTTGCACGACCATCACAATCAGTCCGAGCGCCAAACCCGCTAACAGGGCCAAAAAAATACCGAGGTACAATTTGAGCCGCCCCACACTGGCGCTGTTCATCGTCATGCCGGCGATCGTCGTCGTGTCGGCGTCAGCGGCCGCTCCACTGCCGGACTTCGTCGCCGCGGTGGTGCCCGCAGCCCCTCCCTGCGCGGCTGGCGGCAGAATCAGGCTCTGGCCCGGCAAGATCCCGCCCGAAGGCGCTCCCGTATAGGTCAGGATCACGCTCACATCGCGCGGATCGAGTTTTTCCACGGCGTTGGCGACAAAACGCTGAATTTTCTCTTCCGTGAGCGTGGCCGTCGACTGCTCGGTCGGCCGCACTTTGAGTACGACGGACGCGCTCGGCTTTTGCGGTTCCGCATCGCTCGCGAAATCTTCTTGGCTCGGGATGTTCAAGACGACATGCGTTTCGACGACGTCCGGGACCTTTTCCAATGCGGTCTCGATCTCGCCCTTCAACGCCAACAAAAAACGCGCCTTCTGCTCCTGCGGTGTCGGAATGAAGCCGGGTTGTTGAAAGACATCGGCCAGGCCCTGCTTCTTCTTGCGCGGCAGGTTATGTTCGGTAAGCAACGCGCGGGCCTGGTCCAGGTCGTCGGAATCAACCGTTACGCCGTAAAAGGTCTCGTTTTGCCGAGTCTCCTTGACCAATTTGGCCGCCAGACCACTGTGATTAAGCAGCACTAAAATTTCGTGGGCCTCGGCTTGATCGAGTTCTCCATACACTTCCACCCGCTGGCACCCGATTAGTAGCGCCAGCATCAGCAGCAACAACAGCGATACCCTACGACACATGGGACGTTTCCTTTCCCGCGTTGGGTCGCTGCAATTGTTCCATATCTTCCACGCCGGAAACCATTCGTGGCGTGAATCCTTGGGCAATGGCGTCGAGCAGGGCCTTCGCAAAGCCCCCCGCTTTGCCCTGGGCATCGGCCTGGGCTGCGGCCGTTAGCTCTTGAATGGCGCGGTCCGTCTCGCCGAGGAAAAAGAGGGCCTCGCCGAGATAAGCTCGAGCAAACGGGCTCTGCGGATTCATTTTGAGCGCCTTCTCGTAATGCCGCACCGCTTCCTTGAACTTCCCCTCACAAAACGACACGGAGCCAATTGCGACAATCGGGACTTCGCTCTCGGCAGCCATCGCGGCAATGCCTTCGAAGACTTCGCGGGCCTGCGGAAAGCGTTGCAGACCTACGAGGATGTAGCCGCACTCCATCATCAACGCGAGATGCTTTCGGTCGATCGTGATCATGAGCCCCCCCACGGCGCAGAAACTCCTCAATTTCACTAAAGTATTATAAACGAGGCACGACGGGGGTGGCAAATGGAATTGGGGCTTCGGCACATTTTTTGTTGGAAGCACTATTAGCCGCGGACCGCGAAGTGCTGGATCATGGCCATCTTGGCGTCATGCGTGGATTTCAACAGGTTCGACTTAGTCGTCCACTGTTGCATGTTGTTCTGCATAATGGCCTGCAGCTCCAACAATTGGAGGTTGTTCTGATTCATTTGGTCGAGCATTTGGGCCTGATCGACCCCCTCCATCCCCGGCATAGCGCCGCCGGACATGTCCATGGATCCATAGGAACCATACCGGGCCGATCCCATCATCCCAGGATCTCCCATTCCGCCCATTCCCGCCCCACGCGCCCCAAAGGCTGTAGGTAGCGTCGAAAAAGCGGAATGCAAGACTGCCGCTGCGTTGGTACTCCCGGAGGCTTGATAGGTCAGTTCGCCAGCCAATGGCGCTAACGCCCCGGCGACGCCCATGATGTCGTTGAATGTGGAGCTGGCCGCGCGGGGTTTGCCGATCGATTTTTGGCTCTGGATCGCAATGGGGTCGATGCGCATTGATTTGGCCGTGGCCATGGTTGCTCCGCCTCTCACTGTATGTATCGACCTCAGCCGGGGCTTGAGTTGCTATGCGCCCTTTTGGGCCTTGGCCATGTCTGCCAATTGATACTTGATGGTCAAGAGTTCCCGGAGGAGATCCATGACCAATTCAATAGAACGCATGGCTTTGCGGGCCTCACGGCTTTTTTTGAGACCGCCCTTCTGTCGCGCCACGCCCTCCAGTTGCTGATAGGCGGATTCAAAGGCCTGATTGACCGGATCGAAGGCTTCCGAATCGATCAGATCTTCAACGGCGGGGTAACCGGCGGAGCGGAGCGGACCTCGAGTCGTTTCGCGTGGTTCTGGCATAGCGTTATCTTAACGGCTTAGCTCCCGTCTCGCAAGAGGGGTGTCCCATTTATTTAGGGACCGGGTCCAATTTCACTACGACCGGATTAAATTCGCTGACGGTCAGATTGATGTTCAATTCTTTCGGTAGATACCCTTCGCGTTCCAAACGGATCCGATAATTGCCGAGGCCTAAGTCCGGAATAAAGGCCGGGGTCGGGTCTTTCATCAGGATGTCATTAACGTACACACTCGCGGCAGGTGGATCGGTATAGACATAGAGGACCGAGCGCAGCGGCGAAATTTCGCGGAACGTGGCCTGGGCCTCGGTCTTCACTGCGTCATCGCGGACACGCAGCATGACGTCGGAGAGGAGGATCAGCGCAGTCGTTCGCTCCCCTTGTTGGTGTGCGATCCGCGCCATGCCGAGCTTGGCCTTCAATTCCACATCCGCATGGTTTTGAGCCTGAGTGAAATAGCCCTTTGCCGTCTCGATATCGCTGAGTCCCAAAAACGCCGCGCCGAGATAATATTGGGCCTGCGCGGTCTCCAGCGGACTGGGCCCCTTCGCAAAGACCTCGTTGAGTTTGGCAATGGCTTCCTTGTAGCGCCCGCCTAAGACGAATTGCCGCCCTTCATTCAAATATCCGCCCGCCGGGGTGGTCTTGAGCGGGATGTCGACTTGGATCGGAATATTGACGTCGTTCTTGATCGTCTGTGTCGCCTCGAGATAGCCCTCTTTCCGCAAGATGAGCGTGTGTTCGCCCACCGGAATCGTCCCCGTGTACGGCGTCTTGCCGACTCGCTGGGCATCGAGAAAGACATCGGCCTCCGCCGGTGTGGAACGGATCTCGACTGGAAACGCGGCCAATTCTTCGTCGGTCACACTGATCACGAGCTTCGGCGATTCCTGCGCCAACAGGAGTTCCCGCCGATAACAAATTCCGGGAACGAATTGACCGGACGGACCCACGCCGCGCTGGCACCGCAGTTCGACTTCGTAGCGGCCATATGGAACAAACAGCGGCTTCCCATAACTCACTTCTGCCACGCTGGCGCTCCGTTTGTTAAATTGGTCGTACGCAAAATATCCGTGCAGCGTCAGTTCGACATCGCGCGGGAGCTTGTCGACCGTGATCGTCCCGATCGGCGGCCGAAAATAGACCGGCACGAGGTTACTCGTTTGCTCGACGGTGAAATTGACTCGCTCCACATACTCGTCGCGAAATTCGGGGATTGGGAAGTGACCCTCGGCGGTAAATTGTTCGCCGATTTTCAGCGTCAAGGTCGTCCGCACTGGTGTGATGCCGTAGTTTTTCCCCAAGAATACGACGCTGGCGGGCAACGGGTTGGACGCGAAGTCAACAATCACCGGGATGTCGGTCGGCGTCGGCGGCGTACTCGGAACCGTCGTACTTGCAGTCTCCGGCGGCGGGATGCGGCGCGACACCATCTTGAGTCGCGATTCCGGCGGCGCCGCTAAATAGGTGTGGTACGCCCAAAATCCGCCGACGCCCACGGCGGTCAGGCCAACGGCAATGGCCAACAAGAGCAAGATCCGGCGACGACTACCGGGTGGGTTGGTGGAAGCACCAATAATGGTTTGTTGCCCTTCCGCTGGAACGGCTTCCTCGGCAACTTCCGCTCCCGGGACTTCATCACCCAGCATCGCGGTTTCGGCAGAACTTTCGATCGGCTGTTCTTCCAACGGCGGACGCGGCTCGGGCGGTGGCGCCAATTCCTCTTCGGGGGCGACTTCGCGACTGATCACGCGCAGCGTATAAATCCCGACCTGCAGCAGATCGCCATGGCCGACACGGACCGACTCGCCCGCCAGCGCTTGATTGACGAGCGTCCCATTCTTACTCCCCAGGTCTTGAACGGTGAGTTGGTCGCCCGCGCGTTGCACTTCGCAATGGCGGCGTGAGACGCTTTGATCGTCGAGCAGGATATGGCTGCCGGGGGCGCGACCCACCACGGCGCTCCCTTCTTCCAATGGAAAGCGGCGGCCGCGACGCGGACCATCGATAATCACGAGGTAGGGAAACGGGACAGCAACCCGTTCGCCAAGGATGACGGTTTTCTCTCCGGGACGGAGCGTGATCGGTTCAGCCATAATTCAGTTACGCTATTAGTTTCAGCGGTCATATCACATATATGGAGGACAAATGAAAGAGAATGCTAGTGCATGATGACCCGGCGATATAGTAGGATGCGATCATGAAACGACTTTGTATCGGTTTGCTCGCAGCCGTTTGTGTCTTCGTTTTTTTTCCCCACACCGCCGACGCAGGAAAACCGCCAGTGCAGGCCTCGCCGCGCGCCGTGGAACACAATAATCGCGGCGCGCTGTTACTGGAAGAGGGGCGTCTCGATCAGGCCGAGTTCGAATTGAAGACCGCCATTCAGCTCAGCCCCGACTACGCGGAGGCCTACAACAACCTCGGCATCGTGTATAAAAAACGGAACCAATTGGATCTCGCGCTCACACATTTTCAAAAAGCCGCAGCGCTGAACAAAGACTACACGGCGCCCCTCTCCCATATCGGGGCGATCTACATTACGCAGGGTCGGTATGACACCGCGATCGAGATCCTCACCAAGGCAATCAATCGGGAGCGGACGTTTGCATATGCCGTGTATAACTTAGGCCTCGCCTTCCTAATGAAGGCGCGCGAGGAACCGGATCACAAGAAAAAGGAAAAGTGGTATGCGGAGGCCGAGAAACAATTGACCGACGCGACGCAGCTCAATCCCAAACTGCTGGAAGCCCATCTGAACTTGGGCGACCTCTATGTGGAACGCGGCGATCTGGAAAAGGCGGAGATCCGCTTCCGGCTGGCGTTGGAGGACAATCCCAACAATCCGAAGATCTACCAACAACTGGTGAACGTATTGCGGCAACGGGGGAAGACACGCGAGGCGAACGAACTACAGACGCGCGGCCAACAAGTCGGGCGGGAAGTGCAGGCCAAAGAGCATTTTGAGGCGGGCTATCGGCTAGCTGAAGAGGGCGAGAATATGGCGGCGGAAGGGAAGAAAGACGCGGCGCGCGTGGCCTTTCAGCGAGCGGCACAGAGTTTTCAGGCCGCCTTGAAGGTCAAGCCGAAGATGCCGGAGGCGACGTATGCCCTCGGTGTGGTGCAGGAGCGCTTGGGAAATCATGCGGCGGCGCGCAAGTCGTGGGAACAAACCTTGGCGCTCGTCCCCGATCATCCGGGCGCGCTGTTTAATTTAGGCACGTTGGCCTTTCATGAAGGACGCACCAGTGAAGGCCTCGTCGACTATTGTAAATTCTTGCGCACCGGCGGCGCGGCCTATCCGCAACAGCGGGCCATGGTCGAGCAGCGGTTGCGGGAACAGAACTTGCGATGCCCTACCTCATAGTCACAAAAACAGGGAGCGAAGAGCAACGGACAATCCGCTGCGGCGAGGCGGAAACCACGATCGGCCGCGCCGAGCAAAGTACGCTCGTGTTGGCGGACGATCGCGTCTCGCGCGGGCATGCGAAGATTCTCAGCGACGGGGAAGAATATTTTCTGGTCGATCTCGGGAGTGAAAATGGAACCCTGCTCAATAATGTCCCGGTGCGGCGGCGCGAACGCTATATCCTGCGCAGTAACGATGTGCTGACGATCGGAGGATACCTGCTGCGCTTCTCGCGCAGCGACGACCTCGAACAGTCCTTCAACGAGATCACCGATTCGGAAATCATGGAGGTCAAACTCCTGAAGAAGGTGCTGCAGGCGTTGGAAAGTGAAGAAGTCCCGAGTCTCGAAGTCTTGAACGGCAGTGTGGAGGGCAAGAAATTTCTGTTGGCCGCCGATCAAGAGACGTTCACGGTGGGGCGCGATCCCGCGTGCGAATGTCCGATCGAGGAATACGTCATCTCGCGGCGACACGCGCGGATTCAACGCGACGGGGACGGCTATCGTTTAGAAGATCTGCAAAGTAAAAACGGGACGTATGTGAATAATCAGCGCGTGGAAGCGACGGCGTTGCACGACGGAGATCGGATCGGTTTTGGAACGATCGTCTGCCTGTTCCGTTATCCGCAGGAGGTCAGCCTTGAGGATGTGGAGGCGCAAGTGCGGAAAGAGCGCCCCAAGCCGCCACCCCCGCCACGATATCAGCCGGAGCCGCCGCCTGCGGCGACGGAAGAGGACGCGGCGGCATTGAATGAAGCGGCGGCGGAGGAAGAAATCAGCGAAGAGGCGACTGAGCAGGCGAGTGGCGAACCATTCCAATCGCCCGAAGCGGCCGCTGTCGGAGCGACCACCCATGCCTATCCCCCGCCCCGCCCCCGCCGTTCGCTCTGGCAACGCCTTTCGCCGGTCGAATTCGGTCTGCTCTGGGGCGGATTCATGGTGCTGGTCACGGCGATTGTCTTGCTGATGAAACTCTTTTCGTAATGGAATGACGATCAAGCGGCGGCGGCACGGGGGATGCGCACGCGCGCAATCGGCTGGATGCGCAAGTTTTCGGCCAGCTCTTGATACGACAGCACGGCCAATTGCGGGAATTCCAGCTCGACGATCTTCCGGAAATAGCGGCGCACTTCGGCGGTGGTCAGGATGACCGGCGGCCGCGCGCCCGGCGGGAACGGATGCGACGCGATTTCTTTGCCGACGGCCTCGACGATTTCCTGCATCATGTCGGGTTCCAGCGCCAAGTAGTTCCCTTTCTCGGTGCGCCGAATGGCGTTGCGAACCATGTCTTCGATCTCGGGATCGAGGAGATACACTGCCAATGTGTTACTGGGACCGGCATACTTGTGAGTGATGTAGCGCTTCATCCCCGCGCGCACATGCTCCGCCAACATCAAGGTATCGCGCTCCACTTCGCCCCACTGCGCAAGCGTCGAGAAGACCGATTTCAAATCGCGGATGGAGAGATCTTCTTGCACTAACCGCTGGAGGATCTCCGTCAGCTGCAGCAACGTGACGACTTTCGGGACCAGTTCCTTCACTAAGGCCGGATGCGTCTTCTCCAATTCGTTCACAATGGTCTGGACCTCTTGCAATCCTAAGAATTCGTGGGAGTGGCGCCGTAGGATATACGAAAGATGGAGAATCAGATATTCTGCCACGTCCCACATCCGAAACCCTGCCTGCATCGCCACGTCTTTATGCTCCTCGCTGATCCAGGTCACGACCGAGCCGTCGATCGGGTGGATGGTTTCCGTTCCGGTAATATTGAAGAGTCCCAGTTGTTCCAACGATTCACCGACTAAGATACAGCCTTTCATCACTTTACCCTGCGCGACGGGGACTTCGTGGATATTAATGATGTAGGCTTCCAATTCCATATCGACCGTTTGGCCGCGCACTTGGATGCCGGGGAAATTCACGCCGAGCTCATAATAGAGCCCGTGGCGCAACAGTGGAATGAGTTCATTGATGAAGCGGCCGCCGTCCTGCTTGTCGTCGACGAAGGGGATGAGCGACGAACCGACTTCGAGCGAGATCGGCATCGGCATGATGAACGGGAGTTGGTCGCCGTGCCGCTGCACGGCCTGCTTGACTACGTCTTGGCGCGGCGTCTCCGCCACTTCTTCTTTCACTTGCTCCTTGGCGCGCATCAGAAACAGCGCAAATCCGGTGACCACGACGCTGAGCAAAATGAACGGCGCCGGAGGCATGCCGAGAAACGCCAGCGCAAAGAGCATTCCACCAGCGACCAGCATCGCCTTCGGAAAGGCCGTGATTTGGGTGACGATCTCTTGGCCGAGCCCATGCCACGCCTTTTCGTCGGACGCGACGCGGGTCACCACGATACCGGCGGAGACGGAAATGAGTAGCGCCGGGATCTGTTGCACCAACCCTTCGCCGACTGTAAGCAACGTGTACAATTTCAGCGATTCTCCGGCCGACAGACCGCGTTGCATGATCCCGATAATGAAGCCGGCGATGATATTGATGAGAATGATGATAATGCCCGCAATGGCGTCGCCCTTGACGAATTTCATCGAGCCGTCCATCGCCCCATACATTTGAGATTCGCGATGCAGCAGCGCGCGGCGCTCGATCGCTTGTTCCATATTAATGATGCCGGCACGCAGATCGGCGTCGATACTCATTTGCTTGCCGGGCAACGCGTCCAACGTGAACCGAGCGGCCACTTCAGAGACCCGCTCCGCGCCCTTCGCGATGACGATGAAGTTGATCAACGTAATGATGATGAAGAGGATCACGCCGACGATAAAATTCCCGCCGGTCGTGATGTTGCCGACTCGCTGAATGACCTCGCCCGCATAGCCGTGCGCAAGGATGAGGCGGGTCGAACTGATATTGAGGGACAAGCGATACAACGTGGCCACCAGCAAAATGGTCGGAAACGACGCGATTTGCAGCGCGTTGGAGATATACAACGCGACCATCAGGATGATGACGGCGAGGCCGACGGAGAGGCCGAGCAAGACGTCCAGCGCCATCGGCGGCAACGGGATGAGGATCATCCCAACCACCAGCACGATCATGATGGCAAAGGCGAGATCGCTGAAGCGCGCGATGAAATCGTTGACCTTCAGAAATGGCACGTGATCGAGAAGCCGCATGCGCGCTCAGTGTAGCATAGGGGGCGGGGCGTGGAAAGTTAACAACCGGCCACGGAGGTCGGTTTTAGCGGTAACGTGAAGTACACATGGCTCCCCCGCCCCGGTTCGCTGTGGAGCCACATCCGGCCGCCGTGGATCTGGACCACTTTGCGCGCGATCGCGAGACCGACCCCGGTCCCTTCGTGCGTGCGCGCGTGGCCGTTGCTTCCCTGGGTGAAGCCGGCCAACACTGCCAACTGTTGGTCCTTCGGGATGCCGATGCCAGTGTCGTGCACGCCGACTTTCAACATATCTCCATGCCGCTCCGCCTCGACCCAGACTCGACCCTGCGGCGTAAATTTGACGGCGTTATCCAACAGATGTTGCAACACGCAGCGAATCCATTGCGGGTCGCCGTAGACCGGCGGTAGCTGGTCGCCAACGTTGACCTGCATCTGCGTGGCCGGGCTCGGTTTCAGTCCCGCCGAGACCTCGTTCACTAAACGCGCCACATTGACCCGCCGAATATCGAGCGTCGTGCGGTCGTTCTCCAGCTTCGCCAAATCCATCAGCGCCGTCACGGTGGCCAACAACCGTTTCCCGGACTCGTGAATCATTTTCAAGTACTGCCGCTGCTCCGCCGGCGCTAACGCCACGTCGTCTTCGAGCAGGACTTCCGAAAGACCGATGACACTGGAAAGCGGCGTTCGCAATTCGTGGGAGAGATTGGCCAGCAGATGCGACTTGAGTTCGCCCATCTGTTGGAGCGTGATGTGTTGGCGCGTCAGATCTTCGAAGAGGTGAGCGTTGTGGATCGCCACCGCACACTGTCCGGCCAGCAGATCGAGCAAATGACACAGCTCGTGGTCGTAATCTTGCGCGTGCGCGCGCGGTCCCAGCACGAGGATCGCGATCAGATCCTCG
This sequence comes from Deltaproteobacteria bacterium, assembly GCA_016210045.1. NCBI lineage: Bacteria > Pseudomonadati > Myxococcota > Myxococcia > Deltaproteobacteria bacterium. The sequence continues at coordinate 21,398 of JACQUX010000006.1, forward strand.
CCGAGGAAACATGGCACACAGGCCTCGGCATGGAACTGGACATAGAAGTGGAGCCCGATCGGCTTGATTTCTCCATACGCCGGATCATCGACCAAGGCGCGCCGGGTGACGGCTTGGCGATGGCGCCGCAGCCAGGCGATATACGGACTGACGTCTCCGACTTGAAATGACCCCGGCTTCACGCCGAGCGTCTCGCGGACCAACAAGCGCGTCGGATCGCCGTTGCGGACCAACAGTGCGGCGTTTTCGGTCCCGACGAGCTTCGTAAAGAACTTGAGAAGGATGGTATAGAGTTGCCGACGATCGTGCGTCGACGTGAGCTCCGCCAACAGTCGCGCAACAACGTCGCGCAGATCGTAACCATCCCGCTGTTGGCGACGCCGCCACCATTGCCGCACGCCGGCCCACCGCACGGCCACCGCACTGATCACCAACACGCCACCCACACAGGCGATGCCCAACTCAACCCAAAAGCGAGTCATTAACACGTCAAATACTCCTTCGTAACTGGCGCGCCGATTATAAGAGAACACGGACAAGTTGCCAACGTCCTCCAAGAGAAAAAACGGTGTTTTTGTGTTTTTCTAGAGCGATTACTCAAACAGCGGACGCAAGACGAGATGTTCCTCGCGCTCCGGACCGAACGAGAGCAACACGATGGGCACTTCGATCAGCGTTTCGAGTCGTTCGAGGTAATGTTGCAGCGGCGGGGGGAGATCGGCACGCGACTGCGCCCCGTGGCAACTTCCGGTCCATCCCGGGACCTCTTCATAGATCGGCTGCACCCGCGCCAAGTGGTCAACGCGGGCCGGCACGGTTTGGATCTGGTGTCCATGGAGTTGGTACGCCACCGCCATCTTGACGGACTCGAGTCCTTCCAACACATCGACTTTCGAGAGCGCCAAGCCGGTGAGCCCGTTCACGCGCACGGCGTGGCGCAACGCCACCAAGTCGATCCAGCCGCAGCGCCGCACGCGTCCGGTCGTGGCCCCGAATTCGGCTCCGCGCTGTTGCAAGTGTACGCCGACATCGTCGGTGAGTTCAGTCGGAAACGGGCCGCTGCCAACGCGCGTCGAGTAGGCCTTCGCGACGCCGATGACTTGGCGAATCGCGGTGGGTCCTACGCCGCTCCCGCTACAAGCCCCGGCGGCCACTGTCGTGGACGATGTGACATACGGATAGGTCCCATGATCGAGATCCAACGCCGTCCCCTGCGCGCCCTCGAAGAGGACGCGTTTGCCGGCGCGCAGGGCGCTGTGCAAACGAGCCGCAGTGTCCGTGATAAACGGCCGGAGGCGGTGACCGAATTGACGGTAACTTTCAATGGTGGCCTCAATGCCGGGCGCCACGCCGCCCAAAAGTTTTTCGATCGTGGCGTTCAAGTCGGGGAGGATCTCGCGCAGCCGTTTCGCGAGCTGATCAGGATCGATCAGTTCCGCGCAACGCAAACCCCGCCGCGCCGCTTTCGCTTCATACGTCGGCCCAATGCCACGGCCGGTGGTGCCGATTTTTCGCTCTCCCGCCAACCGTTCCCGCAACGTGTCGATCTCGCGGTGGTGCGGCAACACCACATGCGCCTGTTCGCTAATCCACAACCGCCCCTGCACCTTGCCGACCAGCGCATCGCAGCGGCCGATCTCTTCCAAACAAGCCGCGGGATCGAGCACCACGCCGTTCCCAATCAGACATTCCACGGTTGGGTGCAAGATCCCGGACGGGATGAGATGGAGCACGACTTTTCGTTCACCGACCAACAGCGTATGGCCCGCATTCGCACCCCCTTGAAAGCGAACGACGACATCGGCTTGCGGCGTGAGGAGATCAACGATCTTCCCCTTCCCCTCATCGCCCCACTGTGCCCCGACAATGACTGCGGTGTTCATCGCAACAACATCTCCAATAACGCCTTCTGCGCGTGCAGCCGATTCTCGGCCTGGTCCAGAATGCGCGATTGGGGGCCGTCCATCACGTCATCGGTGATCTCTTCGCCGCGGTGGGCGGGTAGGCAGTGCAGCGCGATCGCGTCCGGCGCAGCATGGCGCAGCAGCGCGGCGTTGACTTGAAACGGGGTGAATGCCTGTTTCTTCGCGATTTCACCGGCCCCCTCTTGGCCCATGCTGACCCAGGTGTCGGTGTTAATCGCATGGGCGTCGCGGACGGCCGCGATCGCGTCGTGCCCGATCTGGACATGTCGCAGTCCCTGCTGTTGCACTCGACTCCGCAATGATGCCGCCGGCTCGAATCCCGGCGGCGTGGCAATCGCGAGTTGAAATTGCAACACGATCGCGGCCTCGATCCAGCTGTTCGCTACGTTATTCCCATCGCCGACATATGCGACTTTGAGATCGTTCAGATGGCCGCGCGTTTCTTGGATCGTCAGCAAGTCCGCCAAGATTTGGCAGGGATGCGAGAGATCGCTGAGCGCATTGATGACTGGGACCGTGGCCGCAGCGGCCAGTTCTTCCGCCCGCACTTGTTCAAACGTGCGGATGGTGATCCCGTGGACGAAGCGCGACAGCACGCGCGCGGTGTCGGCATAGGTCTCGCCGCGTCCCAACTGCGAGGCTTGGCTCGTCAAGTGGAGCGCATGGCCGCCTAATTCATACATCGCGACTTCAAAGGACACGCGCGTCCGCGTGGATGGTTTTTCGAAGATCATCGCCAACGATTTGCCTCGCAACGTCGGATCGTTCTTTCCCGCGCGTCGCGCGGTCTTCAGCGCCGCTGCGCGATCGAGCACGGCATGCAGTTCGCTCGCATTCAGGTCTTCAATGGTCAAAAAATGACGGACCATAACAGTCGCTCCCGGTTCACAACACATACCGCGACAAGTCGCGATTTTTCACGACTTCGGCAAGCCGCGTTTCGACGTATTTCCGATCGACGATAAATTCCTGCCCACCTCGCTCCGGTGCGACAAATGAAATCTCTTCCAAAACCCGTTCCATCACGGTGTGAAGGCGTCGCGCCCCGATATTTTCCGTCTGTTCATTGATCAACACCGCAATGTCGCAAATGGCATCGAGGCCATCCGGTGCAAAGTGGAGCCGCACGCCTTCGGTCGCGAGCAACGCCTCATATTGTCTGACCAGCGAATTTTCCGGTTCGGACAGGATCCGCGAGAAGTCGCTGCGCGTGAGCGCCAACAGTTCGACACGAATCGGAAAACGTCCTTGTAACTCCGGGATCAAGTCGGACGGCTTCGAGACATGGAACGCGCCGGCCGCGACAAACAGGATGTGATCAGTGCGCACAATTCCGTGTTTGGTCATCACTGTAGACCCTTCCACGATCGGGAGGATATCTCGTTGCACCCCTTCGCGCGAGACGTCGGGACCGCCCGACCGTTGGCCGGCGTTGGCGATCTTGTCGATCTCGTCGAGGAAGATGATGCCTTGTTGCTCGGTGAGTTCCACCGCGCGCTGGCGCACGCCATCCATGTCGATTAACTTGCCCGCTTCGTCTTCCGTCAGCATGCGCAGCGCCTCCGGCACCTGCACGCGCCGGGGTTTCCGGCCTTGCGGCATGAACTGAGAGAACATCTCTTTCAACTGCAATCCCATGTCTTCAAAGCCGCCCGGAGTTAAGACTTCGACTTGCGGCGGCATCCCGCTCGGGGCGGCAGTCGGCAATTCGACCATTTCGTCGTCCAACTTGCCCTGGCGCAGTAACGTCCGCAACGTGGCCGCCAATTCGGTGTTGCTGGCCTCGGCGCTCGCCCCCGCCTGCCGTGCCAATTGCGGCCCACGCCCGTTCAACAGCAATTCGATCACTTGTTCTTCCGCGTGTTCGGCCGCGCGGACGCGCACCTTGGCGGTCTCTTCCTCGCGGACCATCTTCACCGCCAAGTCCGCCAGCTCGCGGATCATCGATTCCACGTCTTTGCCGACGTATCCCACTTCGGTGAATTTCGTGGCTTCAACTTTAATGAAGGGGGCGCCGGCCAATCGCGCCAGACGCCGCGCGATCTCGGTCTTCCCGACCCCAGTTGGCCCGATCATGATGATGTTTTTCGGCGCGATCTCGTCACGCAAGCTGGATTCGACGTGTTGCCGCCGCCAACGGTTGCGCATCGCGATCGACACGGCACGCTTCGCGTCGGCCTGACCGATGATGTAGCGATCAAGTTCCGAGACAATCTCGCGCGGCGTAAAATTCGCGCTCACAAGACCTCCACGGAAAATTCGCGATTAGTGAACACGCAGATGTCCGCAGCGATCGTCAGGCCTTCATGGACGATCTTTTCCGCGCTGAGCGTGCTGTGCTGGACCAGCCCTCGCGCTGCGGCCAACGCGAAGTTGCCGCCCGATCCGATCGCGGTCTGACCATCGTCGGGCTCGATCACGTCGCCGGTTCCGGAAACAATCAACGTGTGTTGCGCATCGGCCACTAAGAGCAATGCCTCCAAGCGGCGCAGCGCCTTGTCCATCCGCCATTCCTTGGCCAATTCCACCGCCGCCCGCATCAGGTTGCCCCGATATTCATCCAGTTTTTGTTCGAACCGTTCGAAGAGCGTAAACGCATCGGCGCTCGCGCCGGCGAATCCGGCCAGGACCTTGTCTTGGTAGAGGCGCCGAATCTTGCGCGCCTTCTGCTTCACGACCGTGTTGCCAATGCTGACTTGGCCGTCGCCTCCCATCGCGACTCGCCCGTCACGCCGCACACACAGAATCGTCGTCGAACGGATTTGCATAGCGGGCGGTCATTAACAGCGGCCATCGAGAAATTCAACGCGCAAAATGAAAGTTAAGCTTTGGGGTGGGACTTGTCGTACACTTCCATCAACTTATCGATCGAGATGTGGGTGTATTTCTGCGTCGTGGAGAGACTGGCGTGGCCGAGCAGTTCTTGGATGCCGCGCAGGTCGGCGCCTTGATTCAGTAAGTGGGTCGCGAAGGTGTGGCGCAACACGTGCGGCGTCACCGGCTTATTAATGTTGGCGTCGCGGAGATATTTCCGAATCATCCGCTCGACGCTCCGCGTGGTGAGCCGCCCGCCGCGCCGATTCACAAACAACGCCTTTTCGGACGCCTTTGCGACCACGGAGGAGCGCTGGCCGAGATACAAATCGAGGGCCTTCAATGCCTGATTGCCGACGGGAAGGATGCGTTCCTTCTTTCCCTTCCCCAGCACGCGGATCCGTTTCTCGGCGACGTCGACATCCGCGATGTTCAGTCCGACCAACTCGCTGACGCGCAATCCGGCGGCATAAATCAATTCCATCGCGGCCTTGTCGCGGATCGACAACAAGTCGGTCCCGCTCGGCATTTTGAGCAGTTGTTCGGTCTCGTCGATGCTCAAGAAACGGGGGAGGCGTTTCGGGATCTTCGGGGTCGCGACTTCTTTCGCTGGATTGGCGGTCAACGCCCCCTGGCGGACCCAAAAAGCAAAAAAGCTACGCAGTGAAGCCAATTTCCGCGCCACCGACGCCGGATGGTGCTTGCCGAGCAGCCCCCCGATGTAATTCCGCACCACATCGGCGGTGATGAGCGGCAGCATGCCCGTGCCCTGCCGAGGCACGGCCGGCTGTTGTTCGAAAAAGAAGTCGAAGAAATGCCGCAAGTCCGCCAGATAATTTTTCAAGGTGTGCGGCGAGGACTCCCGCTCCTTCTGGAGATAATGCGCGTAGATCTCAAGGAGGTCGAACATGTTGTCCTTACTGGCAAATTCCCGCAAGAAGAGCAATAGAATTATCCGGCGAAACAGCTGATTCTTTCATCCAAGCCGCAAAGTCGCTCCTGGCGCGGGCCAGATAAGCGGCCTTCCGACTGCGGTACGGAGTGGCGGCAGGCAACGGCGGTGTCAAGCCCCAGTTTGCGTTCATCGGCTCATAACAACTCGGGTTTCCCTGGGTCACATGTCGGATCAGGCTTCCACAGGCCGTGGTCTCCGGAGGCGGCCGCTGGAGCTTGCCTGCGACCCGTAACCCCACGTAGAGCCCCATCGCTGCGGATTCGACATAGCCCTCGACCCCGACAATCTGCCCGGCGAAATGGATCGCCCCCATCAACCCATTCCTTGATCTCCCTCTCCCTCCTGGGGAGAGGGAAGCCCGCGCCGCGCGGGCGGGGTGAGGGGGAGAATGTTCCTCCTCCGCTTGCCGGAGTGCCAGCGCATCGTTTAAGAGCTTCGGCGCATTCAGATAGGTATTGCGATGCATCGCCCCCAGCCGCAGGAATTCCGCCTGTTCCAGGCCCGGCAGGGTACGGAACAAGCGCCGCTGCTCGGTCCAGGTCATTCGGGTCTGGAAGCCGACGATGTTATAGATCGTCCCCGCCTGATTATCCTGCCGCAACTGCACGGCCGCATACGGGGTCTTCCCGGTCTGCGGATCGCGCAATCCCATCGGTTTCATCGGCCCATGCCGCAGCGTATCGATGCCGCGTTCGGCCATCACCTCGACCGGCAGGCAGCCTTCGAAATATTTCGGATCTTCAAAATTGCGCGGCGGCACTTTCTCCGCGTGCACCAACGCCATCACGAACGTCTCGTATTGCGCTCGATCGAGCGGGATATTGATATATTCATTGCCCGCGCCTTTGCCGTAGCGGCTGGCGCGGAACGTCTTGGTCTGATCGATCGATTCCGTCGCGACGAGCGGCGCCATGCTGTCGTAAAAAAAGAGGTCATGCGCGTGCGTCTGTTGCTGAATTTCCGCGGCGAGCGCCGCCGCCGTCAGCGGGCCAGTCGCCACAATGAGCGGGGCGTGCGGTGCAGCCGCATCCCACTTCACGCCAAGCTGCGTGAGGTTCTGCACCTCTTCGTGCCGCACCGTGATTTGCGGATGGGCCCGCACGCGCTGCGTCACCAGCAACGCGAAGGCCTCGCGATCGACCGCCAGCCCGGATCCGGCGGGCACGGCCACCTCCGCCGCGACGGCCATCGTCAGTGAACCGAGCGCCCGCATTTCTTCTTTCAGGCACCCCACCGTGTTTTCCGGATCGTCGGAGCGAAACGAATTGCTGCAAACGAGTTCGGCAAAATTTCCAGTTTGGTGCGCCGGCGTGCGGACTCCGGGACGCATTTCATACAGCGTCACGGCCCATCCCGCTTCCGCCAACGCATATGCGGCCTCGGATCCGGCCAACCCGGCACCGATCACAATAGCAGCTTTCATAGAGGTTCCCCTAGATGGTTACGGGGAGGGAAGCAACGAACATCCGCCCTTGAAGCCGCCTTGGGTCTCGTACTGCGCAAACGAGGTCCCGGTCGGGTTGATGCTCGGGGCAAACGGATCGCAGGCGTCACCCATACCGTCGTGATCCGCTTCAAATTGGTCAGGATTCGGCACTAAACGGCAGTTGTCGAACTGATCGAGCACACCGTCGTTGTCGTCGTCGGGATCGCACGCGTCGCCCAGTCCGTCGCCGTCGGTGTCGAGTTGATCTTTATTCGGCACCAACAAGCAGTTGTCGGCGGCGTCCGGAATGCCATCGCGATCCCGATCGCCGAGTCCTAACGCCTCGCAGACATCGCCGATCCCATTCTTATTCGCGTCGGCTTGATCGGGATTATAGCGGACGCGGCAGTTGTCGAGCGGACGGCAGCGCGTGGCGAGCGCCGTGCCGAAACCGGCACCTGGGCCGTCACAATAATCGTCGTACCCATTGCCGCTGAAGTGATCGCTGTCCGGCTCCCACGGATGGACACCGAGTTCGCCGCCCTCTTCCACATCGGTGGCGCCGTCGGCGTCGTCGTCGGGGTCGCACGCGTCGCCACCACCCGCATTGACCGCCATCGTGGGCAACACCTTCGCCGGGCCGGGGGTCCAACTATCGCCGTCAGTGTTCCATTGGTCGGGATTCGGCACCAGCGGACAGTTGTCCTGACTACTCGGCAAGCCGTCTTGATCGGCATCGTCCGGTCCGCCGAAGTCCGCGCAGGCGTTGCCGATCGCGTCGGGCGGCGTATCCGCATCGGCATGCTGCACGATTTGGCCCAACTGCACGTCGCCGCCCAATCCGGACTCGTAGTGGTCCGGGCAGTTATCGAAACCGTGGCACGCGCCTTCGACGCTGAATTGTGGTCCGGCCGGGCCGTCGCACAGGCCGTCGCCATCGCTATCGGGACGCTTCGGATCGAGCGGCACGCAGTGGCCCAACACGGTCGTCGGCACACTGCGCAGATACTGCACTGCAATAAAGTGGTTGCTCCCGCTCTCCGCCCAATCTTCCAAACCGTCGTTGTCGTCGTCCGGATCGCAGGCCTCGGGCACGGTGTCCTTGTCGGTATCGGATTGCGCGTCCGGCGTTTGGTCGCCGTTGGTATCGACGAGCAGATCGGCGAGATACGGGCACCGATCGACCGCGTCGTTCAGGCCGTCGCCGTCGCTATCCACCGCGCCGCGATAGGTGTCGGGGGCCAGGTCGCAGACGTCGCCGATCTGATCTTCATCGCGATCGACTTGGTTCAAGTTCTTCACGGTCGGGCAGTTGTCGCCCGGGGCCTTACAGCGCGTCGGACTCCCGACCAGCCCGAATCCCTGCCCTGGCCCGTCGCAGTAGCCGTCGTGATCGGTGTCGGGGAGATTCAGATCGGTCCCGGCGACGCCTTCATCCGTATCGAGCAGGCCGTCGTTGTCGTCGTCCGGGTCGCACGCGTCGCCGGCGGTGTCGCCGTCGAGCTCGGTCTGCAGCGGATTTTTGACACAGGGACAATTGTCGTCCGGATTGATGATCCCGTCACCGTCAGCGTCTTCGCAGGCATCGCCGATACCGTCGCCGTCGCTGTCGGCCTGGTTGGGGTTGTACACCGTGGGGCAGTTGTCGAAGAGGTCATTCTTTCCGTCTTTGTCGGTGTCTTGGCAGAGGATCGGCGCCTGCTGGCAAATATTGGGGATATCAATGAACGGGATGATCAGACCGCACGGATCGCCCTTGCACGCGTGCTGCGGATCGCCTTCACCGAGCTTCCGCGCGGCGGTCTGCGGCGACAACGCGGCGCCAAGGCCCAGCTCGCCGCAGGTCACGTCCCACGGACTGATCGGCGGAGATTTACCCAAGGCCACGTCCAGCGCCAACAAAAACCACGGCGATTGCACGCACTGTTCCGCGTTGCCGTCGATCGGCGTATCGCCCAACGTCGCGACGGCGGAGAATTCAGACGTGTCTGCCAGATACGGAAATTGGACGAGCGGATCGCTGTTGCCCAACGAGGGCGCGACGCTCAACGCCGTGGCCACGACCGGCGCATCGAGCGGGACGTTGCTGGTGTCAACCAGTTCGCCGAACACCGATTTGCCATCATTGTTCGGATCGTTACTACTAATCGTGGTAATCGTGCGCCGATACGACGAGCCTTCGCCCGACGTCGCGGAATCCGCCACGAAGACTTCCACTTCTCCAGTGGCACTCGGTTGATTCGGCACCAGCCCGACCAATGCGTATTTCAGCGGATCGGCACTCCCGATCTTGAAGACTGGGCGCAATGCCTCGGGACTGCCGAAGCGATGATTGCCTTCGTGCTCGAGTTGAATGCCCTGCCCCGGCGTCGAGGCAGCGATGCTGCCGTTCAACACAAAACTGTTGCGCGTGAGCTTATTATAGAACGGGTCCGCCGAGCTCCCGACCGGACAGAGCGGGTCCACGGCGCTGAACGGACTATTCGCCGTCTCGCGCTCGACCAGCACGCCACTCTCGCCATTGGTCCCGATCGTATTGGCCAAATATTGCCCGTTCAGCCCGTTGACCCCGAGCACGTTGCCACGGCCGGTGACCAGCACGCCGAGACCGAAATTCGCGCCGATCGCGCTGCCGCCGATCGCATTCGCCGTCCCACTGATATGCACGCCTTCGCCGTTTTGCGCCACGCTCGCGCTCAGGACGACGTTGAAGTCCCCGCCGAGCGACAGCCCCACGGGCGCCTTCTTGGTCGTGAGTTTGGTGAGTTGATTCTGATCTCCGCAGACCGAGATTCCGGTGCCGCTGCCAACGGCGCCGAGCCCGGTGATGCTGACATTGCTCACGACGTTGTCACTGGAGAAGACACACAGGCCGTTCAATCCGCTCCCCACTTCGATGGCAATATTTTCCAACCGCGAGCCACCGCCGCCGAACTTGCCGGCCGCATCGGGCGAGGCCTGGATATCGACCACACAGCCATCGTGAACGGCCCCACTGGCCAGCTTTAAAGTGATCTTGCCGTTCCCGCGCAACACCGTGCCGGGCAGCAACAGCGGCGCGACGGCCAGCGGATCGACGTGGTCGACCGCAAATTCAATCACGTCGCATTCGTCGAAGCCGCCCGCGCCGGGTTGATTATTTAAATGTCGCAGCAGATTGCCGGAATTCGGGGAATTTTGACCGGACGAATTGGTCACGATACAGGTCCCTGCCACCCCCCAACGGAGCGGACAGACCACGGCCAACGAAAACAACAGGACATGGGGGAAACGATACCGACGCGCCATCGACCAACCCTCCCGAGGCCGCCGGACCTGATTTGCCGGTCGACATGCCTCATCTCCTCCCCCAGGAGTGGTCTCGCTTTATCCGAAGTAGGAATGCTTGACAAGCTAGAAATTTCGGGTTTAAGGGGACTTGGCTTGGGGGAGCAACCGGGAGATGGACCATGTCCGACCTCAAGCTGTTTGCGTTTTTTCGCCCCGCCGGCAGTCCCACTGCCAAGACCTGCGACGTCGAATATGAAGAAAATTGGGATGAATTAGATGGCCCGCAGCCGAAGATCGGCGAGATCGATTGCGGACTGAGCGACAAGTTCTACCTGATCCGCAAAGCGGGACTCGCCGGACAATTCCAAATCCAGGTGGCAGCCAACGAAAACCCGGGCGATGGGGATTACTTAAGCGCGCCCCTCGATCCTAACACTGACCATTACCTCGACGTCGCCCAACTCAGCTCTCCCGTGGCCGGACGTCCATACGTCGTCACACGCTTCGCCAGCCCTGTGGCGCTGCAAGAGTCGTATGAAGGGAAACGGCGCACAGAACCGGGCGTAATGCGCGAAGAGGTCACGGAAACCCGCCGCCCCCAGCACAGTATCGTCGAATTCGAAGTCGGTCCCGGCGGAGGCATCGGCAGTGAAACCACGCCGCTCGATCCCGGATTGCGCGGTGCCCCGCAGAGTGATGAAGCGAATGCCTTTAGCGGCGGCGGCCTGTACGCCAGCGTCCTCTGGACTCCACCGCCGGGACTCGGGTGGAAGATCACGGAGGGCATTTTCCTCAACCCGCGCCTGGCCGTCGATTGTCTGTTCGGCACGGCCAATACCCACGTCACCGCCGATCCGAACGATCCCGGCAATTTCCAACTCTGTTCGTTCGCCCTTTACTTTGGCCCGCGCATCAGTCGCCACCTCTTCACCGAGGCCCCGGATTGGGACCTCTGGGCCGGCCTCGAAATCCCGGCAATCGGCTTCAAACACCTCACTGGAGATTGGGCCTCCGCAGGACGCTCCACGATGACGCCCGTCGAACAGTGGAGTCTGTTGTACCCCGGCCAACGTTGGGCGCTGACCGCCGGCGCGAAGGGCCGCGTCAGTGAAGGCTGGGCACTCGGCGGGGCGTTGCGGTTTATCTTTCCTGAGAGCTTAAACAACGGCGACCCAGACAACCGCTTCGCGTTCGATCATTGGGCGCTGTTCGTCACGCTCGTCGTGAGCCCAGCCAACTACGACATAGTCGACCGCACGTCCCGCACCGTCGGCGACCCGTCGGTCCAAATGCCGCCACGCCTGGAACCCGTGGCCCGCGCCAAACCGCCTGAACCGCCGGCACCGGAACTACTGCCGAACTTCGGCGAGGTCGACTTGGGCCATCCGGAAGGCTGGACGCTGACGCGGACGATTTACGGCATCAAGACCGCGAAGATCTTCTTGAATCCGGAACAACAAGGCGAGATCGAGGCATTGCTGCGCGACGCACAAGCCATGGTGCAGAAATTGCCGGGCCGCGACTTCTGGCAATTCGTCATTCGCACCACCGGCCACGCCGACAGCCGGGGTGGACCAACCGTCACCGGCCGTGGCGCCAAAGAAACAGCGGATTACATGGCGGGCGGGATGAACGGCCGCCTCTCGATGGGCCGCGCCCATGCGCTGAATCAAAAGATCCTGGAGATCGCTTCCAAGCAGACTGGCCCGTTCGCTCAAGCCATTGCCAAGGCCACGACCCAAGCGATCGGCCGCGGCGAGGCCGAACTGATGGACGCCGCGAAGCTCATCCATCCGCGCGTCGGATGTAAGGAAGGGACCGCCAAGGGGAACACGCGTCCCCACACGTGCAGCGACGGACGCGATTTCGTCGAAGACCTCTCCAATAATCGCCGCGCGACGGTCACATTGCAGGCCATCCCGCCGGGCGCGCCGCAACTCCCGTCGAAAGACGCGGCTTCCGCCACGCAACTGGCACTCGACAGACAGCTCGGCCCCAAGATCGCCGCGGCGATGAATAAGCTGGCTGTGGGACGCGGGGCGAGCCGCACCAAGTTCGCCGAAACCACGTACGACGCCGAGACGAATCGGCTCTATTTAGTCATCGACACGCTCGACGAAGCCCGGCTCAAGGCGCTGTATCGCGAATTCGTGAAGGCGGGAAAGGCGCAACAGAAACTGACCCGTGCCGAGGCCCAACGCACGCCGGTCTCGTTCCCAGTGGAACTCGTATTGCGGATGGATCATCCACCCACAGATTTTGCGACGACGTTGCAAAAGATTTTTTACAACTTCCAGACCTTCCCATTCGCGGGCGGACTCCAAGTCTCGTCACAGGCACAAACCGCGCGGCTCCAACAAGTCGTGCAACAGGGCCGCTCGCTGGACGGCGACGCCGAACAAAAGGCCAACGCCGCGTTCGAACTGAAGCCGATCACCGGGATTAAGGAGTTGGAAGGGAATTTCTACGTGATGAGCGTCCCGGTGCAAGCCGACGGCAGCGTTAGCAAACTCGACACGTTGGCCGTATATAAATTGGTCAACATGACCAAAGAACGACTGGGCGATACCGGCCAGCCGCTCCTCACAACGATCGTCTACAACGCCGCCGGCAAGAATGCCGGCGAGATTCGTCAATCGCCCGCGCGGATCGGCTACGCCGCGCGCGGCGCCGGCGCCACATTGCTCAAGCTCTATCACGGCACCGACGCACGCCTCGGTAATCGCATCTTCCTGCTCTTCAGCCGTGGCGACGCCGCCCAAGGCGACGCGATGAAGCCATGGCTCGACGATTTAACCAAAGATCCGGCTGACACCACGATCGACGAACGCGCAAAAACAGTCATCCGCCAACTGATGGAACTGAGCCAGTAGCCGTTTACCAATTCACGCCATTGAGCGGGCATGCGCTGCAACGCGGGTTTTTCGGACGGCAATAATGCTTGCCGACGGCGACCAACAACGCGTGGTATTCGTTGAAATGCACGGTATCCGGCGGCAGCCGGTCCATGAAGAACGCTTGCAGTTCCTCGTACGTCGTCTCTTCGCCAACCAAGTAATGTCGCTGCAGCACACGATAGGTGTACGCGTCGACGACGAAACTCGGCTGCTGCAACGCATAGAGCAGGATCGAATCCGCAGTTTCGGGACCCACGCCTTTCACTGCCAGCAACTCTTCCCGCAGGACCGCTAACGGGACTGCCGCCATCCGCTCGACATCGCCATTGTAACGTTCCACGAAATAGCGCAGGAAATTTTGTAACCGCTTCGTCTTGACGTTGAAGTAACCGGCCGGACGAATCAGCATGGCAAGTTCGGCGTGCGGCAGTGCCACGAGTCGATGCGGATCGAGCAGTTGCGCGTCTTTCAGGTTGCGGATCGCGCGCGCGACGTTGGTCCAGTTGGTGTTCTGGGTCAGGATCGCGCCGACCATCACTTCAAACGGTGTCTCTCCGGGCCACCAATGTTGCGGGCCAAAGTGTTGCGCCAGACGCGTGAAGATGTCTTCGAGAAACTGCGACACGGACACTAGGCGGCAGCCGTGGCAGCCGCAGCGGCGCCGCGACCAGCGGCCTTGTCGTAGTGTTCTTGGCAGAGGCCCCATGCCGTCATTGGCTTGCGGCAATTTTCCTCGCCGCAAATCTTGTAGCGCGGCTTCTTCGCCAATTCGCCGCGCCGCCATTTATTGAAGTGGACGTTGCAATAACCCTTCGCGCGATACCCGCGTTTACAGCCTTCGACGGAACAAGCGGTCGGTCGTGCACTCATGGTTTGCCCCCTGCCGGCTTGGGTTCGCCAGCGGTCTTTGCCCCTTCAATCTGTTTCTGCAAATCGTTCTCAATCACTTGATTCAGTTGTTGTTGATCTTCGGAGGTAATCCCCTCTTCGATCTTGCTGCTGGCGAGCCGCAACGCCTGCGCGGCCCAGGTGCGGAAGTCCTTCACCCCTTCGTGCCACAGTTCGGAGCGGAAAAATTCGTCCGCATACTGCCGCGCCGGCCGCCCTTCGTACTTCACAAACCCGCTCCCGACATAGAGGATGCCGAGAAACACCGCTAACGAGACGATCTTCTTCAACCAGCGCCACAGAAACATAGAGCGCGCTTCTAGCGGCGCCCCAAAGAATTTGCAATCGGGAAAGCAGGATGATAGAGAGGCTGCCGATGTTACGTCAGTACTCCATCGACGTCGTGACCGAAGAGGACGGACAGGGGTTTTACACCGTCGTTCCCGCGCTGCCTGGCTGTTTTTCGCAGGGTGCCACGGTCGAGGAAGCACTCAAGAACACGCGGCAAGCGATTCGGCTCCATGTAAAAATGTTGCGCAAGAAGGGTCTGGAGATCCCCTCGGAAGGGCTCACGCTGCACGCAGTCGTTGCGGTCCCCGCATAACCGCCATGCGTTTCCCCCGCGTCACCGCCAAGGAATTGCTCCGCACCTTACAAAAGCACGGATTCCGTGCCACCGGCCAGAGTGGGAGCCATCTGCATATCGACCATCCCAAAACCGGTTGCCGCTCGACGATTCCCATGCACACAGGAAAGATCATCGGTCCGGGCCTCTTGAAGGCCATCTGCCGCCAACTGGGTGTCGATCCGAGAGACCTGGAGTGGTAAGCCGCCGCCGCGCAGGCCCCCTGATCAAAGAATCCCCCCGGGGGGATCTTCCGATCCGCCTCCGGGGGGTTGGGGGAGCCTGTTCATGTCTCCCACACCTCAGTCCCCTCGCCCCGTTGGGGAGAGGGTAGGGTGAGGGGGAGTCTTACACGTTGCAGCGCCGCCGCCACAGCACGACCGGCAACAGCAGCAGCACCGCATACCAGACATTCGCGCGACTCATCGGGGCCGTGGCCTGGTTCGTCACCAAGCTGCACCCCCGGGCATTCCCGGAGATCGCCCGGCTCAAGTTGCCGGCCACTCCGAAGCCGCCGAATGCCGTCATCTCTTCATAGTCGCCGAAACCGTCGGCGTCGGTGTCCCAGGTGAGCGCGCTGGTCTCGGTCAAGAGGCCGGTCGCATCGACATCCGTCACACCGTTGCAGTTCCGATCTTCGCCGATTTGGCCGACCTTGCCGTCCGGCAGACCATCATGATCGGTGTCGGAGTCATTCGCGTTCAACTCCGTACAGACCGTGCCGCGCGCGTCAGGCGTCGAGGCCAGCTCGCCGCATCCGGCCCAGCGTCCGTCGCGACTTCCCGCCACCTCGGTGAAGCTGCCGTCCGGATTCTGATTGAAGTGGGTCTCTTCCAAACCATCCGACAGACAGTCGCCGTCGGTATCCTGCACCAACGGATTGGTCGGATAGTTCCGCTCTTGCGAGTCGTTCAACACGTCGCCGTCGGTATCGTTGTTGGTCGGATCGGTGTCGCAGCCGGTGTACGGCGCGGAGCCGCAATCGCGATATTTGTTGAAGTTCGGATCGAACTTCCCGCTGGCGACTTGGTTACAGAGCTCGCCTTTTCCGAACATCACCTCGCCGTCCGCGTCGCGATCGCAACCGTCGATCAGACCGTCGTCGTCGGTATCGGCCTTGTCGAACAAGGTCCCGGTGATCGTCTGTTCGGTCAGATCGGGGATCCCGTCCAAGTCGGTGTCGAAGCCCATCTTGTTCGCGCCGGAGCACGACTGATTGGCGATCGTCTTACATTCATCGACATTGTCCGGTTTCTGATCGCCGTCGGTATCGCCCACGCACGGATCGCTTTCATCCAGCCCGCTGATCGCGACCGCTTGTCCCGCGACCGGGGTCTGGCCATCGCCGTTCAAGTCTTCACCGGTCTTACAGCTGATCTTGCTTCCGCTGGTGGTCGTCAGTTCCACGTCCGCGCCGCCGTCGCACAGCCCGTCGGCGTCGCTGTCCGGATTGTTCGGATTGGTCTTCTGCTTCCCGTTGTCGGTGTTCAACTCGAACCCGTCCGGCAGGCCGTCGCCATCGGTGTCGGGACTGTTCGGATCGGTGTCGAACTTCGCGCCCGCATCTTTACAACTCCCGGCCGCCTTCCCGGTCACGACGTTCGCGGGTGAATTGGCATCGCCGTCTTTGCTGACTTCTTCGAAGTCATTCAGCCCGTCGTGATCGCTATCCGGATCGATCGGGTTCGTCTTCGCGGAGAACAGCTCGAGGTAATCGATCAGGCCCTCGCCGTCCGTGTCGGCCTTCAACACCGAGGTCTCATAGAGACTGGCCTGCGACTTGCCGCCGCTGACATTGTAGTCTTCCTCGCAATTGCGCAGTCCGTCGTTGTCCCAATCGAGGTAACAATAGACGGCCAGATTCGGAGCGTAGGCGTTCGGCCCCGTGGCTCCACAGGCCTTGGCGCTCTGCTCCAACTCGGCCTCATACTGCTGCTGCGTGGTCGCGTCTTCGGATGGGAACACCGTGTACGGGAACGCGTCGTTCGGACACGGATCGTTCCGATCTTCCAACTTGTCGCCGTCGAAGTCGGCGCTGAAGGCGCTGCTCACCAGGCTCCCGGTCGCAATACTCGCGCACTTCCCGTCCGGACTCTCGACCACGTCGGGGATCTTGTCCTCGTCGATGTCATGCAGCGGCCGTCCGCCGTTCGCCGTGATGATCTTGGCGATCTGGCCGTCGTAGAAGGTCTTCACGTCGTCGCCGATCGTCTGGAAATCGACCTTGCCTGCGATCTGATATTCCTGGAACTCCTGCACGGACTTGCGCACTGCACTCCGGTACTGCGGATCGATGAAGTTATAGATCAAGTCATTCTTACACGGCAGGTCCTTCTCGTTCTTCCCACTCGGATGTTTGAACCACGGCACATGATCCTGATCCGCCTTTCCGGCCGCCGTGCAACCCGGACCGCCCGGACCATCACAGAATCCGTCGTCGTCGGTGTCGACATTAAACGGATTGGTCTGACCCACGCCGGTATCGAAGTTGGCCGGATTGCTGTAATAGTCGCTGCTGATCGACGCGCCGGACTGGATCACCGAGTCGCTCATACACAGATAGATATGTTTTTCGTTCACCGTACCGTCCCACACCACGCCCTTGCAGGCATCGCCCTTGCCGTCGCCATCCGCATCATCCTGGCCGGCATTGGACACGGAAGGACAGTTGTCGCTGCTGTTCGGGACACCATCACCATCGACGTCGCCCGCGGACGAGGCCTCCACCCGAATGGACTGGGAGATAAAGTAGCGACCGACTTCGCCCTTGTCGCCGCCGGCCTCGCATGCCTGCTCGATGAGCGTCGTCGTCTCGCCGCTCTGATCCTGTCCTAACACCTTGGTGCCGATCCCCTCGTTCCAATCCCACAGGTAATACTGCGCATCCGGATTGAACTGGATCGGGCGTAATTCACGGCCGTCGTCGACGCCGTCGTTGTCGGTGTCGTGATCGGTCGGGTCGGTCCCGGCACAAAAGCCTTGGCCCGGTTGATCGCCCGGTACGAAGCCCTTGGGCGCCAAACTCGCCACGAGCGCGTCTTCAGTACACGTCGTAAACTGACTGGTAAACGTGTTCGGCGTGGCGCAGGGAGTCTTCACATCAGGATTCGAATCGTCGGTCCGCACGATATACGGCACCGACATGTAGTCCTTCCCATCCTTCGGATTTAGCCGCTCCACGGCCTGGTCATAATAGTCCGCCGGATAGAGCGTGGCGTCGATCCCCGGCGGGAGGTTCGTCGGTTGCGAGCCGTCGGCGTTCACGATCAAGTAGCACTCGCGATAGCCTTGCTGCCCCGTAAGCCCCAGCTCGTTTCCATCCATGATCCCATCGCCGTCGGTATCGGGATTGAAGAGATCCGTCTCGAATTTTTCGGCGTAGCAATTGAGATTCCGGTCTTCGTAGATGTCGGGAGTGCCGTCCTTGTCGGAATCGACGTGTTGCAACTGGGTCAGGTTGCCGTAGAAGTGGTCACGCGCCGCCAGACACTCGGCCTTATTGCGGTAGCCTCGTTCGATCACCAATTCCTCATTGAGACAATAATCGAGCTGCTTCCCATCCGCAGAGGACCCGGTGACGTGAATATCGGAATCGCCACAATCACCACCATAATACCCACCACCGCTCGAAGAGCCGCCGCTGCTGGAGCTCGAACTCCCGGTACCGTAGTCGATCGGCGTGGTGTCGCCGACACAGGTCTTGAACTCCGGCAACATCTTGCCGTAGCAACTGGCATAGTTCGGCAGATCGCACGCCGCATGAGCCTCCGCGCCGACATATTGCTTACACTGCGCCGGCGTGTCGATTTTAGTGAGGGCACTGGAATTCCCGCCCGCCACCGCTCCGGCCGCGCCGGAGCAGTTACTCTCCAGCACCTGGAGCTTGATGTTCTTCTTCGGAATAAACGGACAGCTGGACGAAGCAAAGACCACGCCACCCAAGCCCTTCGCATCGACCGGCACGAGCATAAACGAATCTTGATTATTGTCGAGCTTGATCCGCGTATTGATCGAAAAATCGCCCGACGACTTCACGTGCGCCCGGGCTACCAGATTGGTGGTCTTCGGTGACTCGCCCATGCAGGTCAAAAAAGACGACAACATCTGCCCTTGGCACGCCACAAATCCGTGTTGTTGGATGATGGTTCCATCCGCCTGTGTCACATCCGTTACGGCCGGCTTGTCCAGGGCGCAATACATTTGCTTTGTCGCGGGGAGATTTTGGTTACACTCCTCCACCGTATTGATGACTTGTTCACCAACTCGATAGATCAGGACATCGCTGACGGTCGTCAGTACGCAATTCGCGGAGATCTGTTCGCACTTCTTCACCCGCCCGCGGATCTCGCTCCCGATCACCTTCACATCGATGAATTGCAATTTCGTCGGCGTGACAATGCCGGCATTGTTCGACATGTTGTCCCAAAACGACAGCGACGCCTGATCGACAAAGCCTTGATCGTCGATGTTGTAATAAATTTCGTGGTTATTGTTCGCCATCCACCCTTCGAAGATGATCCCAGGTCCCTTAGTGTGGATGACTTTAATCCCCTGCATCATCTTAATCATGTTGGCACCATTGGCGACACGAATGCCGGCGCCTTGGGCGTTGTAGACCAAGATGTTTTCGAAGCGCACATCGATCGCCTTCGCGGTCAGACAGATCGCGTCTCCGGACCCATCCTTGATGACGAGGTTTTTGATCGTCACGTAGTTATTATTCACCGTAAAGGCGCACGCGCTACTGGGCAGCTTATGGGCCAACAACGTCGCCCCGCCGCCATCGAACGTGAAGCGCTTGGTGGGATCGTTGGTCAACGAGCCCAACGTTGCGCCATTCAGCTCAATCTTGTGGTTGAGAACGAGAGAGCCTTTGAGCGTGATCGACTGCCGACACTGCCGAAATCCCTCATCCGGATAATTGAACCAATGGACCGCCTTGACCAGCGAATATTCCTGATCGAAGTCGTCATTCGGCGTGCGAATCTCGCAATCCTTCAGTCCGAACGGAATGTCTTCCTCCGCCTGAGCCGGCGACACCGCCCCAGGGCCGCGCATTCCTCCCGCCAACAGGAGCAAGCCGGTGGCCGTTAGTGTCGTTACGAATCGTGTGTAATAGCGCATACCATCCTCCCAAACCTATCCAACTCGTTAGCGCGAAACGCCTAACATCAGGAACCATCGCGCCCCGCTCGACTCCACGTCCAACGTCGGAATTTGGACCGTAAAACCGCCCAGATCATGATCGCTACTATCCAATGTCCGCGAGCCCAGTCCCGGTAACATCCCGAACATCACGCCGACGGCCACGGAAAAAGAGGCGTACTCGTTGTTCCCAGCCTCGACACTGAGCATCGCGACACCGCCCAGCCCGTTGTAATTGAGTTTATCGGCCTTCACGCAGCCGACTTCCCTCGGCATGTCATAGCCGGTGGAAAGGCATTGATCGTTTCCATGACTCGCAAGATAACCGAGCGAAAAAAGCAGACTCAGGCCGATGTTTTTCGTAAATTCGAAAGAATATTTCCCGAACGGTCCGACGAAACCCTCATTAAATGCAGCATCCGTCTTGAGTTTCGTGTCCTTGGTATTGACCGTGAGACGATTGTACCAGCCCAGCGCACCGACGGACCAGCGACCCGTAATAGCACCAACAGCAGAAGATTCTGAACGATACCCAATATACCCAAGGGGCGCAAACACCCCATTGCCCGCCGCATTATCTCCACCACCGATCCCCACAAATTCCGGGGCACGGAAGCCATCTAATTCCGCTCCCTTGCCGTCGATAAACTGGACGTTATGGAGAGCAAAGGACAGCGGATAGACACCAAATCCCAATGGAGTGTCCCCACCCGTCACAACCGGAGCCGGCACGCTTATCGGCGGGATCGGCGTGCCGGCATCCGGCGGCGTTCCCGCGGTTTTTGTCAGCGGTGAACTCGTGGGATCGGCATACGCGCGGAGCTTGTTCACTGCGGCCAGCATCGCGGCGGACATCGCGGCGGCGTCGGCATTGGTGAGACCTTGGAGCGTAGCCAGTAAATCGCCCCCCTTCAGATTCCCACAGGCGGTCGCCTCGTCGTCGGCTAAGCTCGGACACGTGGAGGTATACTTGTCGTCGCCGAAATCTTCGAGATGGTCGGCCACGAATTGCAGCGCCGTTGCATAGCCCGCCGCGTCGGGGGAGGTGGTGGAGAGTAATTGTGCTGTAATAGTTTTGTTGAGCAACGTTCGCGCTGCACTCTGCCAATTGGGGCCAGAAGCTGCATCAGGCGGCGGGACCGGCCGTGCCGGATCAGCGCCACCAGTGCCAGCGGCCGGCTTCAGTCCGCTGACGATCTTGTTGAGCTCCGCTAACGCCGCCTCCTTGTCGATGTTGGTCGCAACCGCATCGAGCGCCGCGCGCTCCTTCTCACAGGCCTCTTTCGCCTGTGTGGTGATCACGCCGGCCGGGAGCGTTACCTTCGGGACGAGTTTGTCGCAGATGTCGGACATAAAGATCTCCTTATTAGTGTCCTCTCCGAATGAGTTATCGGCGGGGATCAGCAGAAGTTGCTTGTAAATTGCGGCCCAGCGGTCAACACGTCGGAATAATTAAAGTTTTATCCGACTATTTTTTATGGGGAATACACGCATGCGGCGATGACCGTTCCTCGCTTGACAAGGCGGCACAATAAAAAGGAAGGACGGAATAGATGAACCGATTCCTAGTGATCATCGAGAAAGCGAGTGACGGCTATTCGGTATATGCGCCGGACTTGCCGGGGTGTATCGCTACCGGCGCCACTCAAGAAGAGGCGGAACGCAACATGCACGCGGCCATTGCATTACATATCGAAGGCCTGCGGGCTGAAAATCAGCCGATACCCGAATCATCCTCGTTGGCGGAATTTATCGAGATCTAAACCGGGATGCGTCGCCGCTTCGCGCCCGCCGGCCTTGACAGGCCCACACAGCACCCATAGCTTCCGATCGCATGTGGCCAAAACATGTCCCAAGTATTGACCTCACGTATCTCGCGAACCGCCCCGCCAACACGCTGTCGACCATTGAAGCGGCCGCGTTGAAGATAGCGCGCAGAGATGACGACCGATTCCTCGAATGGACGGACTTTTCCGATGACGCGGTCTGTAAGCCATCGCCAACAGTGCTCAGCCCTGCGGACTGCGAGCAACGAAAGGTTGAGACCCTCTGGTCGTATCGCCGCAAGTTGATCAAACAAGTCGTGGAGATCGTCGGTGCACCGCTACAGCGCCAATGGCCGACACTCGAACCGGCCAATGTGGCCCAACTCATCGAATGCTACGCCCCGCACGCACGCGATCTTTTTTCCCTCGTCTCACAACTCGTGCGAGCCGTCATTGAGCAGCCGAATCGGGATAATCAAAATCCTCGAGCCGTCCTGCTTTTTTGTCTCACTTGGCTCATCACTTACAATCTCGGGGAGGCGCATCGA
The DNA here is from genome assembly GCA_016210045.1 of Deltaproteobacteria bacterium. Taxonomy (NCBI): domain Bacteria; kingdom Pseudomonadati; phylum Myxococcota; class Myxococcia; species Deltaproteobacteria bacterium. Next base: position 43,657 of record JACQUX010000006.1, read on the forward strand.
TGGTGGCTCGATTCCGGTCATCCTGCCATCCCGGATGTGCCCATGGCAGACTTTGTCGACATGTCATTGAGACGACTCGCAGATAATACCGTTTCAATAGGCCAGATACCTGCAACAGAAGATTCGCTGGGCGCCGCCTATGATTTCCGAAGTAACGCGCTACTCTTCCACTCCGAGTGGGTCGACAACCCCCTACAAACCCCGGATCCGAACAAGGGAGAAGTCAATATCTATGGGGCAATTCCACATGAACTGTTCCATACCGAGTGGGACGCTCGCGGCAAACCGACCCTCAGAGCACGGCACGAAATTGATGCGCTGATCTTTGAATATAAGGCATCCATCATCGTGCGTGGGGTTCAAGAATCGCTGGCATTTGCGACCACGGCCTTTGCGGCGCGGTTACAAGTAACGCGCAAAATATTGGCTGCTGCTGACGGCATCACCAATTTCTTTGCTGACCTTGGACTTCTTTATGCCGACACTTTACTCTTCCAACAAATCAACGCGCGCACACAAGCGATCGCAATCCGCGAATTGCAGTCAGGGCGGATCCACGATGCGGAGCGAGCGCCGCTCGCCTTGGAATACGCGAAGGCTCATACAATGCTATCAACGGTAATCTTCTCTTATATTCGTCGACATCGTAGCGACACGATGAAGGCACGCCTCCGATTCGACCATGCCACCTTTCAACAATGGGCCGCAGCTGAATATCAACGACATGCCGACTCGATAAACCCCCGTGACCTATACCCATCCCAGCGTGACATGAAAGATCTGGAAAAGAAACAACTGCAATCGAAAAATCCGACCGCTACATCTGGCAGAAATTTTGTGCGCTGCTGGCCACGTATTACGGACAAGGTGAAGCTGCGGCCAAAGCACTTTACGACGCTGAATTTTTCCCCATCCTCTCCGATCAGCGGCTCTTAACAATTTATTCGCGCCTCCTGATGCCGGTAGATGGACTCCAGAGCCGTTGAGGTCGCTGAGCGCCCTCCGACAGGCATCACGCGCCGAGCACGGTGAATCCCTCTTTGCGCGCCGCAGCGGCCAAGAGCTGGTCAAAGGTCATGAAGTGTTCCTGTTCGATGTGCCGATCGAAGACCGTGAGCGCAGCGGCGAGCTGCAACGCATCAGCTGCCCGCAGGGAATGGACCGCGAGCAGACGGTGCGCCCGCTGACGCACGATCTCCACATTGACGACCTCGATCCAGGCCGATTGGAGACGGACCAATTGCTCCCGTGCGTGCAGACAGTCCGACTCCTTGAATTCGCGCGCGCGTAATTTCCGGTACAGTGCCGACAGGACTTCGGTGGGCGTGAAGGCCCACGTGATGATCTCGTGGTCTGCGGCCAACCACTGTTCACAGCGTGCCGTCTCCGCTTCATAGCAGACTAACGGCACCAACGCCGAGGAATCCCAATATCTCATCGCCCACTTTTCCGCTCATCCAACAACGCCGTCAACACCCCGCTGTGCGCACGTCCGCGCGGCGCACGGAATCCTTTCAGTTGCTTGGCATCGCCACGGCGCACGACACCTTCCGCCACCAAACGGTTCACGCGGGCGTCTGCGACCATGGGGCGGGAAGAGACCGCGCGCAGTTCCGCCACCGGAATGCCGCGCTCGAACACGATCACCGACTCGCCCGCCTTGACGTAGCGGAGATAGCGACTGAGCTCATTCTTCAATCGGGTTACAGTAGCCTGTTTCATGAAGCTATAGTAGCTAGATAGATGTGGATCCGTCAATGGCCGCCAGCGTGTAAGCAATGGTTGACAACACTCCGAATATAGACGATAAATCCGGAGCATGCTCCACCGCACACAAAAGCTTAGCGAATCCAATAGTTTATTTTTATTTGGCGCGCGTGGCACGGGCAAAACAACCCTGCTGCGAGGGCTTTTTGCCCAGGCGCAGACGCTGTGGATCGACCTGCTGACCGAGGCCGATGAAACAAAATATGGTCGGCACCCGGATGACTTAAGCCAGATGTTGGCAACGCACACCTATACGAAGGTCGTGATCGATGAGGTGCAGAAGGCCCCGAAGCTGCTGGATGTAGTGCATCGCGAGATGGAGCGCCGACCGGAGATTCAATTCATCGTGACGGGGTCCAGCGCCAGAAAGCTCAAGCGCGGCGCGGCCAATCTGCTCGCGGGACGCGCGTTCACCTACCACCTCTTTCCGTTGACGACCGACGAACTCGGCCCTCGGTTCGACCTGGCCCACGCACTCGCCTTCGGCTCCTTGCCCAAGCTGCTGACCTACACGACCGATGAGGACAAAAATGAATTCCTCCGCGCCTACGTCAACAACTATCTACGGGAAGAGATCCAAATGGAGCAGCTCGTGCGGCATCTGCATCCCTTTCGGGATTTCTTGGAGGTTGCGGCACAGTGTAATGGACAGGTGTTGAACTACGCCAAGATCGCGCGCGATATCGGGGTCGACGACAAGACAGTCCGGAGCTATTTTTCTATTCTTGAAGATACGCTCGTCGGTTCCGCGTTACCGTCGTTCCACCGTTCGATTCGTAAGCAACAGCGGGAGGCACCAAAATTTTATCTCTTCGATCCGGGCGTGGTCCGGGCACTGGACGGCACCCTCCGCGTGGCCCTCGTGCCCAAGACCTATGCCTTTGGCCGAGCCTTCGAGCATTGGGTCATCCTCGAATGCCTGCGGGTGAACGCCTATCGGCGGCTCGACTATCAACTTTCGTATCTGCTGACCAAAAATCATGTGGAGGTGGACTTGGTGGTGCAGCGCCCCGGCACTTTGGATCTCCTGATCGAGATCAAATCGGCGGAACGAGCCACACCTGCGCTGGTCAAGCATCTCCGGTCTCTACACACCGATTGGGATCGGGATCATGAGGCCGAGCTCTGGTCGTTGGACCGGGACGAACAGATCATCGACGGCGTGCGGTGTCTCCATTGGCAGCAGGGCCTACGGAAGTTTCATACGCCGAGCCGGTTGGAGTTGCTCGCGTAACGCCGCACTAACGGCCTGGACCGCCGTTGCGTCAATCCCTGTCTCGATCCCCATCCGGTGCAACATGTAAAGGACGCGTTCCGTGGCGACGTTGCCCGCGGCACCGGGCGCGAACGGACAGCCGCCGAGACCGCCGACTGAAGCATCCACCGCAGTGATACCGAGCTGCAACGCGGTGACGATATTGGCCAGCGCCGTGCCGTGCGTGTCGTGGAAATGGACCGCGAGGCGACGGGCCGGAATCTCGCGCAGCAGTCGCTTGAGCAAGGCCTCGACTTCGGCGGGAGCGGCCGCGCCGATTGTGTCGCCGAGCGAGACCTCGTAGCAGCCGAATGCGAACAGCGCACTCGCAATGGGCAATACGCGCGACGGCGCGATGCGTCCTTCGTACGGGCACTCCCAACACGTGGAAATATAACCGCGCACTGGGATACGGTGCCGCTTGGCCGCGCGGATGACAGTCGCGGCTTGCGCCAACGACTCCGCAATCGTCATATTAATGTTGCGGTGACTGAACGTCTCCGAAGCGGCCACAAAGACGGCGATGGCGCGTGTGCCAACGGCCAGCGCGCGTTCTAAACCCTTTGCGTTGGGGACAAGAGCCAAGTAGCGGGGCAGGTCAGGCGCCGCAGGGCCCCTCCCCCTCACCCTGGCCCTCTCCCCAAAGGGAGAGGGGACCTGCAACGCACGCACGAGTGCCGCGGTGTCGGCCATTGCGGGCACGCGGTCGGGACGCACGAACGCGCCGACCTCGAGTTCACGCACGCCGGCCGCGACGAGCGCGCGGATGCAACGGAGCTTCTCTGCCGTGGGAAGGATGGTCGCTTCATTTTGCAGACCGTCACGCATCCCAACTTCAATGATGCGGACGCGACGTGGAAGTTTCATACCGCTCCTGTGATTTCTACGAGATGCGCGCCTCGTTCCACCAACTCACCGACCGTGCAGCGCACCGCCTTGACCGCTCCAACCTCCGGCGCGGTAATACTGTATTCCATTTTCATCGCTTCCATGACCACGAGGACTTGTCCGGCGACCACGGCGTCGCCGACGACAACGTGGACCTTTACGATCCGTCCGGGCATGGGAGCGGTCAGGTCGCCGTGAGGACCACGACGGCGGCCACGTTGTGCGGGCCTCCCCCTCACCCCTTCCCTCTCCCCAAAGGGAGAGGGAGCGCTCTTGCCGGCGCTACCCATTCGCCATCCCTCGTACCGCTGCCACGGCGTGAAAGGGTCGTGGCGGGGCGCGCGGACTTGCGGCCATTGGGCGAGCATGCGTTCCACGTAATGCGTATCGACAGTGCCGGTCAGGAAGTCCGGCGAACGGACGAGGTCGATCAGGAAATCGATATTTGTCCGGACGCCGTCGATCCGGTATGTCTGTAACGCTGTCACCATCCGCGTGATGGCCGCAGCGCGCGTGGGCGCGTGCGTGATGAGTTTGGCCAACATCGGGTCGTAATCGATCGAGACCTCCATGCCATCCGCCAATCCGCTCTCCAAGCGCACCCCAGGTCCGGTTGGTTCGCGGAGTCCGGTTACGCGACCGGTCGCTGGGAGAAAATCGTTGGTCGGATCTTCGGCATAGATGCGGCATTCGATCGCGTGGCCGGTCTGCTGCACATCGGTTTGTGCGATTTTCAGCGGTTCGCCCGCGGCAATGCGTAACTGCCATTCCACTAAATCAATTCCGCAGACCGCTTCCGTCACAGCATGTTCGACTTGGAGACGCGTATTCATCTCGAGGAAGTAATATTGGCCATCGGGAGCGAGCAAAAATTCGACCGTGCCGGCGTTGGTATAATCGACGGCGCGCGCGAGTCGGACCGCCGCCGCGCCCAATTCCGCGCGCAGCGACGGTGACACGGCCGGACTCGGGGACTCTTCGACGATCTTTTGGTGTCGACGCTGGCACGAGCATTCGCGTTCGCCGCAATGCACAACGTGGCCGTGCTGATCGCCTAAGACTTGGATTTCAATATGGCGCGGGCGCAGCACATAGCGTTCGACGAGCAGCGTCGGATCGCCGAATGCGCTCGCCGCTTCGCGCGCAGCGCCTTCCCACGCGGCGGCGAACCGATCGAGGTCATCGACACGCCGCATCCCCTTGCCACCACCGCCGGCCGCCGCCTTGATCAGCAGCGGAAATCCAAGCGCGGCAGCCTGCGCCTGCGCGGCCGCGACAGACACATCGGCCGGCAATTGCAGGCCCGGCACGGTCGGCACGCCGTGCGCCTCGGCCAATTGTTTGGCGCTCCGTTTATGCCCAAGTTGCCGCATCGCCGCCGCAGCGGGACCGACAAACGTCAGTCCAGCGCGCAAGCACGCCTCTACAAATTCGGGATTTTCGGAAAGGAAACCGTATCCGGGATGCACCGCCTCGGCCCCACTCGCCTGCGCAGCGGCCATGAGTCGGGCGATGTCAAGATAGCTCTCGCGTGGAGTCCGACCGCGCAATGCGACCGCCGCATCGGCTTCGCGCACGAACGGCGCGTGCGCATCGGCCTCGGAGTAAACCGCCACCGTGCGAATCTTCAAACGCCGACAGGTGCGGATGATCCGCCGCACGATCGCCCCGCGATTGGCAATCAACACCGACTGCATCATGATGACGTCTTCGCCCACTGCGGCGCGCGCTTCTCCAGAAAGGCCCCCATCCCTTCCTGGGCCTCCGCCGTGATCCGCATCGTCGCGATCATATCGATCATCGTCGCAATGGTCGCCGGCGGAATCGTGCCGCCTAAGTCCTTGGCTAATCGCTTCGCCGTGATGACCGCCTCCGGCCCGCCGGTGAGGATGGAACGCGCGAGGCGTTCGATCTCGGCGTCGAGTTGCGCCTCCGGCACCACGACATGCACGAGTCCGATCGTCTGCGCAGTAGCGGCCGGGACGCGTTCGCCGCTGATAAAATAGCGACGCGCTTGCGAAACGCCGACTTTGCTGACGACATACGGCCCGACCACGGCTGGGATGATTCCCAGCCGCACTTCGGCGAGACCGAATTGCGCGTTCTCCGCAGCCACGACGATATCGCCTGTGGCCGTGAGCCCGACACCGGCCCCGACTGCTGCACCCTGCACTCGCACGAGCAACGGTTTGCGCAATTCATTCAGCGTGGACATCATCGTGGCGATCATCGCCGCTTCAGTCCGATTCTGCTCCGGCGTGGCGTGGATCGAGGCGCGCATCCACTCCAAATCGGCGCCGGCACAAAAGTGCGCGCCGACGCCGCCCAAGACGATCACGCGCACCTGCAGGTCCGCATCGGCCTGCCGCGCGGCGGCGACCAATTCCTGCATCACTTGCGGATTCAGCGCATTCCGCACTTCAGGCCGATTGAGTGTAATAGTCGCGACGTGCGCCGCTACGGTGATAGTCACGAACGACATACAATCTCCTTTACGCCTCTGTAGCGGACGTTCATCCTGGACTACATCCGAAACACGCCGTATTGCGGGTCGGCGAACGGGGTGTTGAGACTCATCGAGATACCGAGTCCGAGCGCCATGCGCGTGTCGACCGGGTCGAGGATGCCGTCGTCCCAGAGGCGCGCAGTGCTGTACACGGCGCTGCTCTCCGTCGCATATTTGTCGAGGATCGGCTGCATGAAGGTCTGCGCCTCGGCCGATGACATTTTTGTGCCGCCCTGTTCTTCTTTGACCGTGAGTAACACGCGCGCGGCTTGTTCGCCGCCCATCACGGAAATCCGCGCGTTCGGCCACATCCAGAGTTGACGCGGTTGATACGCGCGCCCGCACATGCCGTAATTGCCGGCACCGTACGAGCCACCGATGATCACCGTGAACTTCGGCACCGTGCTGCAGGCCACGGCCGTGACCATTTTCGCGCCGTGTTTAGCGATCCCTTCGTTTTCGTACTGCTTCCCGACCATGAACCCGGTGATGTTCTGCAAAAAGAGAAGCGGCGTGCCGCGCTGATTGCACAGTTCGATAAAGTGCGTGACCTTTAACGCGCTCTCCGAAAACAGCACGCCGTTGTTGGCGACTATCCCGATCGGATATCCCATGATCCGCGCAAATCCGCAGACGACGGTGGGCGCAAACAGGGCTTTGAATTCGTGGAAGCGGCTGCCGTCGACCAAGCGCGCAAGAATTTCATGCACATCGACCGGTTTTTTCGGATCGGCCTCGATGATGCCGTAAATTTCCGCCGGGTCGTACAGCGGCGGCTCGGGCGGCACGATGTCGAGCGGCTGTTTTTGCGGCGCCGGCAACGTGGCAACGATGTCGCGCGTGATTTCGAGCGCATGCGCGTCGTCTTCGGCCAAGTGGTCGGTCACGCCGGAAGCGCGACAATGAACGTCGGCCCCGCCCAACGCTTCCGCCGTCACAACTTCGCCGGTCGCGGCCTGTACGAGCGGCGGACCCCCCAAAAAGATGGTGCCGTTTCCTTTGACGATGATCGATTCGTCGCACATCGCCGGCACATACGCGCCGCCGGCAGTGCAGGAACCGAGCACGACCGCAATTTGCGGGATGCGGCGGGCGGAGAGCTGCGCCTGGTTATAAAAGATGCGCCCGAAATGGTCGCGATCGGGAAAGACTTCGGCCTGCAACGGGAGAAAGGCCCCGCCGGAGTCGACCAGATAAATGCACGGGAGCCGATTTTCGAGCGCGATCTCTTGGGCGCGGAGATGTTTTTTCACCGTCAGTGGAAAATAGGTGCCGCCCTTCACGGTCGCGTCGTTCGCGACGAGCAGGACTTCGCGCCCGTGAATGGTGCCGACGCCGGTAATAATGCCGGCGCCGGGGATATCCGATTCATAGACCCCGTGCGCGGCTAATGCCGAAAATTCCAGAAACGGCGCGCTCACGTCGAGCACGCGATCGATCCGCTCGCGCGCCAACAACTTCCCGCGCGCGGTGTGGCGCTTGGCCGCGGCCGCACCGCCCCCCGCTCGCGCTCGCTCCGTCAGCGTTTGGACCAGTTGTCGCCGCACCTGATAGGCGCACAGATTCGCTTGAAAGCTCGCGGAGTGCGGATCGAGATGCGTTTCCAGAATCTCCATGCCGGGCCGTTTCTAGACCTCCGCGTTCCCCAGCGGCAAGGGAAAAGAGCGATCTTGGAGGCGGCCCACGGAAACGGGGGCGCGAGTCCTTATGCGGTAGAATTCCGCGCACGGGCAAGCTGCACTAATTTGCGCGCTAACTCGACATACTCTTGCTCGGAAATGCCGAAATAATCGTGGACACTGTTGTTCCGCGCGTCGATGCAATCGAGCCAACTTTCCAAATCGGTCACCAGCTTCAGCCGCGCCGCTTGCTTCAGCGCCATTTTCGGGGACGGCGCGTCCAGGCCTTGATCTTCCACCAACGCCTTCAGTTCCCGCCATTCGTACTCGATCAAGACCTCGAAGGCCTTCGTGACGGTGAGAAAATTCAGCGTCGACGTCGCGCGGTCGAACTGGCGCAACGCCGCCTCCAGATGTTTTAGCGCCTGTTGCCGCTTATTGATGTGCTTTACTGCCATACAGTACTCCTTGGAAATAGGTCCATGACGCCTGGTCGCCATCCAGGAAACGCACCTGATCCGCGATATTGCACAAGAACGTCGCAGGCGCTTGATGGAGATTCACGAGATCAACTTGCGGGACGGCAGTCTCGCTCCACTCTTCCGCGAGGCGTCGGAGACGCAGGAATTCCAGCCCGGTGATCGGTTCGGGAAAACGGATCACGCCCAGGTCCCAATCGGCATACTGCCGGACACGTTTTGTGGTCCGCGAACCGAACAACACCACGGCCAGACGGGAATCGCGCTGGAGCAACCGGGCGACGAGGGGGCGAATAGGATCAAGCGACCGATCCGCCGATCCGCCAGCGATCGGGATCATAAGGGCTTGAGGATCGACTTGCAGGTGATCCGCAATATTTTGAAACGACGCCGCAAGGACATTCTTCCCTGCCAGCAAATGGTGGAGCGTATTCCGATGCAACCCCGCACGCTTCGCAAATTCCGCCACCCCCCGGAACCCACGTTCGTGGAGACATTGCGCAAAGGCCCGCTTGTCGAGGATGTAGTGCATATAACCTGCGAGAATAATATGGGATTGCACCTATGCTGTCAATTTATTGTGCAGCATGCATCGTGATTTGACACCGATTCGCCCCCGCCGGACGTCACCCCTTCGCCTTGCCCAGCACGTCTTTGAGTTCAGTCAGAAATTCGTTCACGTCTTTGAAGGAACGGTAGACGGAGGCGAAGCGGACGTAGGCGACACCGTCGAGCTGGTGCAGGGCTTCCATGATTCGTTCACCGAGCGCAGTGCTGGGCAATTCGGCGGCGCCGCTTTCTTGGGCCCACTGAACGATCTCGTCGACGATGCGCGTTAGCGCTTCGACGCTCACTGGACGCTTTTCGCAGGCCTTTTGGATGCCGACGAAAATTTTCTGCCGATCGAACGGTTCGCGCCGCCCGTCTTTCTTCACCACGAGCGGCAGCGTCTCTTCGAGTTTTTCGTAAGTGGTAAAACGTTTCTCGCAGCGTTCGCACTCGCGCCGCCTTCGAATGCTTTCGCCATCGGTCGCGAGCCGCGAGTCGATCACTTTCGATTCTAAATTACCGCACGTCGGACATTTCATAAACAGGGAACCGCCCGCACAACTCCCGCACGTCGGCGCGAATGCGGGTGTGTCGCGCTTCGTCGGTCGGGTGCGTCAGTACGTCGGCCATCCATGCGGCGATTTGGGCCATTTCGGCAACGCCCATGCCGCGGCTAGTGACACACGGCGTACCGCACCGGATGCCGCTGGTGACGAACGGGGAACGCGTTTCGCGCGGGACGGTGTTTTTATTCACGGTAATCCCGGCGCGCCCTAACGCCGCTTCGGCGTCTTTGCCGGTCAGGTCGCGATCGGTGAGATCGACCAGACACAAATGCGTATCGGTCCCGCCGGTGACGATCCGAAAACCGTGCTGCATGAGTGCCGCCGCGAGCGCACGGCAATTCTCGATAATTTGCGCGGCGTACGACTTGAAATCTGGCGCCAACGCCTCGCCGAACGCCACGGCCTTCGCGGCGATGACATGCATTAACGGCCCGCCTTGCAATCCGGGGAAGATCGTCTTGTCGAGCGCTTTCGCAAATTCTTCTTGGCATAAAACCATGCCGCCGCGCGGGCCGCGCAACGTCTTGTGTGTGGTCGTGGTGACGAAATGGGCGTGAGGCACTGGCGTGGAATGGAGGCCGGCGGCGACCAGGCCGGCGGGATGGGAAATATCGGCGAGGAGTTTGGCACCGACGGAGTCGGCAATCTCGCGAAACGCCTGGAAGTCGATGTCGCGCGAATACGCGGTGGCGCCGGCGACGATTAGTGTCGGCCGATGTTGCCGCGCCAAATCGGCGACCGCCGAGTAATCGATTCGTTCCGTTTCTGCGTCGACGCCATAACTGACGACCTTATAGAGTTGCCCGGTAAAGTTGACCGGGGAACCATGGGTGAGATGGCCGCCATGGTTCAAGTTCATCCCCATGATCGTGTCACCGGGACGGCACGCGGTGAAATACACGGCCATGTTGGCCTGCGAGCCGGCATGGGGTTGCACGTTGGCATGCGCGGCGCCGAAGAGTTGCTTGGCGCGCTCGCGGGCCAAGTCTTCCGCGACGTCGACGAATTCACAGCCGCCGTAATACCGTTTGCCCGGATAGCCCTCGGCATATTTAATGGTGAGCGGCGAACCCAATGCCGCCAGCACGGCTGGACTGACGTAGTTTTCGGACGGGATCAGTTCCACGCCGTCTTCCAAACGCTGAATCTCTTGTTGAATCGCGCGATGGATCGCGGGATCGGATTCGGCCAGTGGGCGTCGGTTAAACATTCTAGCTCCTATCCTAACTTATGCACGCGGCGTTCGTGACGCCCGCCCGCAAACGGGGTTTGCAGCCACACCGTCAACAGGGACTCCGCCGTCGTGGGACCAGTCAAGCGTCCGCCGAAACAGGCCACGTTCGCATCGTTATGTTCCCGCGAAAGACGCGCGTCGTCGGGACTGCGCAACACGGCAGCTCGCACGCCGGCGGTGCGGTTGGCGGAGATACACATCCCGATCCCGCTCCCGCAGGCCAACACGCCGCGCTCAGCGGTGCCCTGCGCGAGGGCTTCCACGACCAGCTTCGCAAAATCGGGATAATCGACCGCGTCCTCGCTGTGTGTGCCGAGATCGGTGACGGTGTGCCCCGCGGCTTGCAACACACGCACGAGGTGCTGCTTGAGTGAAAAACCCGCGTGGTCGGCACCTATAGCAATATTCATGGAATCAGGTTTCGAGACGTGTGGCGATGTCCTCGATGAGTTCTTGCACGGTTTCGATGCCTTCCGCGTCCCCTTCGGAGATTTCGATTCCAAATTCTTCTTCCATCGCCATCACGAGTTCGACGATATCGAGCGAATCTGCGCCGAGATCTTCCTGAAAGGAGGACGACGGCAGGATTTCGTCTTCGGCGATCCCTAACTGTTCGGCGACGATCTCACGGACTCTGCGTTCGACGTTGGTGCCCGCCATATACCCCCACCTGGACGGCTATTCTTTGACCACTTCCCGCTTTTTGTAATGTCCACAACGCGGGCAGACCCGATGCGGCCGGCACGCCTCGCCGCATTGCGTACACGTATGCAACGCGGGCGCGCCCATCCGCATCCACGCAGCCTTCCGGGTGCGCGTACGCGCCTTACTGACTTTTCTCTTTGGCACTGCCATGGCGACGACTCCTATCTATAACGAGTTTTCAACCCCGGTATAGAAATCGCTCCACCTTGTCAAAAGGAAAGTATCCAGCGGGCATCAGCCGCCGCATTGGCAGGCGCCTTGATTCAAATCGACCCCACAGCGGGGACACAACCCTTTGCAATCCGGGGTGCAGAGGGTTTGCATCGGTTGGGCCAACACGACTTGCTCGCAAATGAGCCCTTCAAGGTCGATATGCCGTCCGTGATACAGACTGAAATTCAGGTCGTCGTCGGTCGGGTCCGAGGCCGTCTCTTCAACCGAGCCGGCGGGGGCCATGACCATGTGGATCGGAATCTGCTGGCTCACGGAAAATTCTCGCAGACAGCGATCACACGTGGCGTGGACCCGCATGAAGAGTCCGCCAATCATATCGACGTTGCGACCGAGTCGTACCACGTTCAACGTGAGGTGGACGTCGTCGTTCGGCAGAAAATGGTCATGGAGGGCCTGCTGCATCGCGCCGTGGAGCCAGGCGTGTTGCGTGGACCAGAGGTCGATCAGCAGCCCCTCTTCGGGGATTTCATCCACGAGCAGTTGGGGGTTCATACGCCGCTCCTTGCGATGGCCCTCTGTAGACTGAGGCACGCAACACTGTCAAATCGTTCGCAGTACTTTGACATTGCAGGATGAGTTCGATAAAGGGGATCGGCATAATACTGCGAGGGGGATATCCTATGCTCAGACACACGATGGTCGTTTTGGCCACGTCGCTCTTCATCGGCGGTTGCAGCAGCAATGCGACCGCGCCGGGAGAAACACTCGCGACGGTCGGCAGCCAACGGATCACGACGGGGGATCTCGCATTAATGACCAAATTCGGCACCCCGGAATTTCGGGCACGACTTTCGGCCCCCGGCGGGAAGAAACAAGTGGTGGAACAACTCGTCGACCGGGAACTCCTCTATCAACGTGGGATGGACCTCGGGCTCGCCGCGGATCCGGACGTAGCACGACAACTAGAATGGACCCGGCGCGCCACGATCGCGGAAGCCGTGGTGCGGACCGCGCTCGATGACGCCGCAAAGACGTATTACAATGCCCATCCGGAGGAATTTGCGGTCGTGGAATTACAACATCTCTTGATCCGTTTCGGCGGGACGCAGGCCGAACAACCACCCAAGCCGCCGCGCCTGAAAAACCCGGCGTTGGCCGTCGAAGCACCACGCGTAGAACGCGACGAAGCCGCGGCGATTGCGCTAGCCAATCAGTTGAAGTCGCGGATCCAAGCGGGAGAAGACTTCGCCAAGGTCGCCCAAGAGGTCTCGGAAGATGCGAATACGAAACGCGCCGGCGGCCGCATCGGGCCGGTGTGGCGGCAAGAACCGCGCTTGATGCGGCGCGGATGGGAGCCGGTGCTCGAAACCGCGTTTCAGTTGAAACCGGACGAGGTCGGCGGACCGATCAAGACCAAGGACGGGTATCACTTACTACTGGTCCGCGGACCCGCGCAGCAGCGTTCCTTCGAAGAAGCGCGGGAAGTGCTCCGCTTCCGCATTCAGAGCGACACGCGGCGCAAACTCATACAGGAATTAAAGGGGAAGACGAAAACGACGCTGTCGCTTCCGGAAGCGGACAAGGCGCCAGCCGGCCAACCGCAAATGTCGATGCCACCACATATGCAAGGCGCCGGCCCACACGACGCGGCGCACGCAACCCCTGCAGCGTCGCCAGCGCACGGCACGCCACCACTGGACCAACCGGCCTCAGCGCCACCACCATCACCCCATCCGTAACGCCAATCCACGTTTTTCCATCCAAGAGTTCAGACATCGGGACGCGGCGAAGTGGACACGGCCGCGACGTTCAGATACGAAACTGAACATTCGCCCGCACTTAGCGCCGCGTGTTTTTTGGCACGACTCCTGCAAAATTGTTTTCGCAACACGATTCACTGCAACGGAGGGTGTCCTATGCGCGCGTTCTCTTACCGGCACATAATCTGGTTCGTCATCGGGCTGTGTCTCATGGGACGCGCTGCAGCGGCCGGCGCGCTGCAAGTGCCACTGTTGCTGAATTACCAAGGCATGCTCACCGACGGCGGCGGAAACCCACTCCCGTCGGGCGCGACGCCGTTTCTCTTCCGCATCACCGACGCCGACGGGCGGGCATTGTACGAAGAGGCGCAAACGGTCGACGTGGTCCACGGCGTCGCCGCAACGTTGGTCGGCAACGGGACGGAACCGCAAACCGGCGCCGCACAAGGCGGTCTGCCACCGGAAATCCTGGCACCGGAGGCCCCGCGTTTTCTGGAAGTGTGGGTCAACAATGAACTCGTGGATACACCACTGGAGATTGTCTCGGTCCCGTACGCGTACTGGAGTGCGACCGCATTGCATGTCGCGGCCGGCAGTGTGGATGGCAACGCACTGGCGCCCGGCAGTGTGACGCTGCAACATTTGGCGGAACCGGTGCTGGGAGAACTCGCTACGGCGCTGGCACAAACCCCGGCGTTGCAAGCGCTGGGCGGTGCAGGCGTCGGCACGGCGAAGGCCGTCGCTGTGGACGGCAGCTTCGCCTACTCCGGGGCCAACACATTGCAAGAGGTGCTGCACGATCTGGATCGCGCGATCAAGGCACGTGAAGAAAAGAATCTCAACAAGACCGGCGATTCGGTCAGTGGTCCGCTGACATTTGTCGGCGACAGCGGCGCGGCGACGCTGACGCTCGACGCGACCAGCGGCGACATGACCTCGACTGGCGACGTGGTGGCCGGAGGCGGAGTGAGCCTGGCCGGCGGCAAAGTCACGGTCGACGCGGCGAGCGGCACGATGACGTTCACGGCAGGCGCGCGGCTCACCGGGCTACCACCCGCACAGCAGGAGAGTGACGCGGCAACGTGGCTGGATGTAAAAACGGCGAAGAGCGCCATCGTCGGCACCGACGGACTGCTGAATTTCGCCGATGTGCAAGACCAACTTCCGCTTTCAAAATTACAGATCGAGACCTTCGCCGCGTGGGATCAAGACGCTAGCAACGACCTCACGGTTGCGTCGGCCGCTGGCGGCGACCTGGGCGGTCCGTTCGGCAATCTGCAACTCGGCGCGGGCGTGGTGGGCACGGTGGAGTTGAGCAGCGGTGCAGTCACCGCGGCGAAGCTGGCGGATGGCGCGGTCGGCACGGCTGCGCTCGCCAACAGCGCCGTCACTGCGCCGAAACTCGCTGCCGGGGCAGTAACAAGTGCCGCATTGGCGGAAGGGTCCGTGACCAGCGCAGCGCTGGCGGACAATACAGTCAGCAGTGTGGATATCGCCGACGGCACGATCACTGGGAACGACATCAGTGACGGCACACTTACCGGCGCCGATTTAGCGAGCGACAGTATCACGAGCGTGCAGATCGCTCCCGGGGCGTTGAGCGGCCTCGATCTCGCGGACAACAGCGTCAGCAGCGCGGATATCGTGGATGGGACGATCGGAACCGCCGACTTGGCCAACGGCGCCGTGACCGGCGCCAAAGTGGCGGATGGCGGGCTCACGGGGGCGGATATCGCGGACAACAGTCTCGGCAGCGCCGACATCGCCGATGGGTCGGTCACGAGCAGCGATTTGCAGAACAACAGCGTCGCCGGCAACAAGGTCATCGACGAATCGCTCACCGGGTTCGACCTCGCGAATGGGACGATCACCGGCGCCGACATCGGGGATGGGAGTGTGACCGGGATCGATATCGCGAATGGCACGTTGACGGGCAATCACATCATTACGAATTCGTTGAATGGCACGGATATCGAGGATGGCACACTCGGTGGAGTCGACATCATGGATGGATCGTTAACCGGAGTCGACCTCGCCGACAGCACACTGGGCCCGGAGAAGCTGAACTTCCCGATTGTCACACCGGAGCAACTGACCAACACGAGCACATCGTTAGCGGCGACGCCGAGTGTCGCCAAGGCGTGGATCAAAGTGGGTCTGCAGGCGAATGGAAGCTACGAGATCCATTCATCGTACAATGTCGAGGGCGTCACGTACGTCCACGACATAACTGTCGACAATCCGACGCTCTTCGGCATCAACTGCTTCCGCATCACGTGGGATGCACCTTTTAAAGATGGACAATACCCCATCCTTATTACGAGCGAGGAGGACAACATCGGCCTCCGTTACAAGTTAGACAAAAACTATATCGATATCCCAGTGAATATCTTCGGAAACAATCTCAGTTGGATCCATGTCGTCGCGTTTGGATCATAAATCGGAGAGGAGCCCGCAATGCAGAAAATCATCGTCACATTCTTCACGTTTTGCTGCACACTCGGCGTAGCCTTGCCGCTGACGGCGAAGCCGTATCGCATTTACTGCCATCCCGACGGCGTGAGTATCGAGTATCGCATCGACGAGCAATATACCGATGAAAATGCGACGATCAGCACGACGCCCTGGTTTCTGCTGGATGATACCGAGTTGCCTGCACACGACTACAGTGAACAACTCCGCTGCCAGGGCCGGCAACTCGTCGCCGATCGCACGATCATCCCGGCGTGGGCCACGCAGCGACAACAGGCCGACGCGGCTACTGCGGAACTGGATGCGGAATTGGCCAAGTCGGAACCGGACGTCGTCACGGTGTTGCGCTTGCAACGCGCGTTGGAAAAAATGCGTACGCGCATACGCGAATGATCACACCTTCTACTTTACGGCCGCCCACTCCAGATGACTCCCGACGGCGATCAAGTATTTACGCAAGAAACCCGCGGGGACTTCGAGCACATAACGATACGCACTTTGCGGCGTCAGCGGTTTTTCGGAGAGCGGTTTAGTTTCCGGCAAGATATCGACAATCGTCCCGGCCTCGTCCACGAACAACAAGTCTAACGAAAGTGGTGTATTCTTCATCCAAAAGCTGATTTCCGTCGTCTGTGGAAATATGAACCACATCCCGTGCCCATCCGCCAACTCGCGCCGCCCCATCAGTCCGCGCTCCCGCTCCGCCTCAGTGGCCGCCACTTCGGCCTCGACGACGATCGGCTTGCCTCCCGGCGCTTGCAGCGTCACGGTCACAACGCGCGGTGCCGGGGCCGCCATGACGGCCGGCGCCGCGGGCGCTGACGCGGTAGTAGTCGCCTGCGCCGCCATCGCGCCGGCGCGGCGTTGCAGTTCCAGCGCCACGCCGAGCTCGCCGAGTTCCGCATAGGCCTCGGCCTTTTGCGCTAACGCGCGCGTGGCCAACGGATGGGCGGGAAATTCAGTCAGCAGTTGGTCGTAATAACGGATCGCCGCTTGCGGATTCCCGGAGAGGAAAAACGTCTCGCCCATATCGAACAGTGCGCCCGTCCGGACGACCGGCAACAATTTCGTGTCGTTCAGCAGACGCTCGAATTCGAACCGCGCTTGGGGAAAGAGGCGTTGCTTCATGTAGAGAGTGCCGATCCGGTGGCGCAACTGATCCCGTTCCGGATAGGCGGGGAAATATTGGAGCAGGAATTCCAACGCTTCCACTGCGCCGGTGTAATCCGCACCCTCCTCCGCCATTTCGGCCAGCCGCAGATACGCCGTCATCGCGGCCGGCTGCAACGGCCACTGGGTGCTGATTCGCCGATAGGCGGCCGCCGCCTCGGTGCGCCGTTGCAGATGAAACCGATTCACATCGCCGATCCGCAACAAGACATCTGCACCTTTGGGATTCTTTGGAAATCGCTCCAAGACGAGATCGTAACTGCGCAGCGCGGCTTCGTACTGCTGTGTCCCCCGCAATTCATCCGCGGCCGCAATCGCGCGATCGATCCGCGGCCGACAGCCCACCGCAAACAGGAGCACCACCAGGCAACACCATCCCAACACGCTGCGCGGGACCGCTCGCATGCCCTACTCAATCCCCACGGGCTCTTCATCCGGCTCCGCCAGCTTCGCCGCCGACGCGACTTCTTCGCCTTCGCCCATCGTGACCAATCGCACGCCTTGCGTATTCCGCCCCTGCAACGAGATCTCGCGAATCCGCGTTCGCAAGATCGTGCCGGCGGTGCTTACGAACATGATGTCGTCGGTATCGTTGACTTGCAGCACCGCCATCACCGGGCCGTTCCGCTCCGTAGTCTTGAGCGTAATCACGCCGCGTCCGCCACGCCGCTGCACTGGATATTCGTCGAGCGGCGTGCGCTTGCCGAAACCTTTGGCCGCCACGGTCAACAGCGTCGCCTTCTCTTGCAGCACTTCCATACTCACGACTTGATCGCCTTCATCCATACGCACACCGAACACCCCGACCGTTCCGCGCGCCATCGACCGCACGCCCGACTCGGGGAACCGGATCGCCATTCCTTGTCGCGTGCTGAGTAGAATGTCCTGCGTCCCGTTGGTCAAGCGCGCCGCAATCAGGCGATCGCCGGATTCCACCTTGGCCCCGATAATCCCGCCCGGACGCGGATTGCTGTATTCGGTCAGCGCCGTCTTTTTGACGATCCCGTTCGCCGTCGCCACCATCACGAAGGTCCCGGCATGGAATTCGCGAATCGGTAACACCGCCGCGACGTAATCGTCCGACGGCATGCGGATCAGATTCGTGATCGACTTGCCCTTCGCCGTGCGCCCGATCTGCGGAATTTCATGGACCTTGAGCCAATAGAGCCGCCCTTGTCCCGAAAAAATGAGCAAATAACTGTGCGTGGAGGCGATAAACAAATCTTTGACGAAGTCTTCATCGCCGGTCGTCATACCGAGTTTCCCGTGCCCGCCGCGCCGCTGCGCCCGATAGATACTGATCGGACTCCGCTTAATGTAGCCGCGATGGGAAATGGTGACGACCATGTCCTCTTCTTGGATCAGGTCTTCGATCGTCAGATCGCCCGTGGCCTCTTGGATCTCGCTGCGCCGTTCGTCGCCGAATCGTTCCCGCAAATCTTTCAATTCGGTCTCGATGATCGCATAGACGAGTCGCTCGTCGGCCAAGATCGCCTTCAAGTGCTTGATCAACGCGACAACTTCTTCATATTCGGCGATGATCTTGTCGCGTTCCAGACCGGTCAGCCGTTGCAGGCGCATCTCGAGAATCGCTTGCGCTTGCCGCTCGCTCAAGCCGTATTTCTTCATCAAGCCTTCGCGCGCGATCTCCGGCGACTTCGATTTTTTGATCAGTTCAATGACCGCATCGATATGTTCGAGCGCGATTTTGAGGCCTTCGAGGATATGGGCCCGCGCCTCCGCCTCGCGTAGTTCGAACACAGTCCGGCGCACCACCACTTCTTTCCGGTGATCGACGAACTGCTGCAGCATCTCGCGCAAATTCAGCACGCGCGGTTGATTATTGACGATCGACAGCATGATCACGCCGAACGACGTTTCCATCGCGGTATGGGCGTAGAGTTGGTTCAGCACCACGCCCGCGACCGCACCGCGCTTGAGTTCCACGACGATCCGCATCCCATCGCGATCCGATTCGTCGCGGATGTCGGAGACGCCGTCCATTTTTCCGTCTTGCACCAGATCGGCGATCCGCTCGATCAGCCGCGCCTTGTTCACTTGAAATGGAATTTCCGTCACGACGATTTGTTCACGATCGCCACGTGCGATCGGTTCGATCATCGCCTTCGCACGTAACCGCACACTCCCGCGCCCGGTTTCATATGCCTCGCGAATCCCTTGGCGGCCGAAAATGAAGGCCCCGGTCGGAAAGTCGGGCCCCGGGATCAAGCGCATCAGCTCCGCGACCGTGCTGTCCGGTTTTTTGATGAGCGCCAGCAACGCATCGACCACTTCACGTAAATTGTGCGGCGGAATTTTCGTGGCCATGCCGACCGCGATGCCATCGGACCCGTTTAGCAGCAGATTCGGCACGCGTGACGGCAACACGATCGGTTCTTCCAACGACGCGTCGAAGTTGGCTTGGAAGTCGACCGTTTCTTTATCGATGTCGGCGAGCAGCTCCTCCGCCAATTTAGTCAGACGACATTCCGTGTATCGATACGCTGCGGCGGAGTCGCCGTCGACCGAGCCGAAATTACCTTGGCCTTCGATCAGCGGATAGCGCATGTTCCATTCCTGCGCCATGCGGACCAACGCGTCGTACACCGCCATATCACCGTGGGGATGGAATTTTTTCAACACTTCACCGACGACACCGGCGCATTTGCTGAAACGCTTCGACGCGAGCAACCCCTCGCGATACATGGCGTAGAGGATGCGGCGATGCACCGGCTTCAACCCGTCGCGCACATCGGGAATCGCGCGCCCGATGATCACGCTCATCGCGTAGTCGAGATACGATCCGCGCATTTCTTCTTCGATATTCACTGCAATCACTTCGGCGGACTGGACCATAGAGTGCTGCCCCCTGTCTGTAAGCTCATCGCAATTGGCGCGGAACTATGCCGTGTCGGCCGATGAGGGTCAAATGGAAATCCTGTTGTCCGCGCACGCGCACGCATAGATGGGGCCGGGAAAATGCGCGGACAGCAGATTTCCAATTGACAATGGTTTGCGGGCTAGTGTATCCCGCCGAGCGTATTCACAATACAAATCTCGTCGGGAAAGGGGGTGACCACCATGACGAAAGCAGAACTCGTTGCAAACATCGCGAAGGAGTGCAAACTCTCAAAAGCGGAGAGTGAACGGTATCTGAACGCCGCGATCAACAATCTTGCCAAGTGTCTCAAGAAGAAAGACAAGATTACCCTCACCGGATTTGGCACGTTCTATGTCGCCAAGCGCCGCGCGCGCAAGGGGCGCAATCCCCAGACCGGAGCGGAGATCACGATCAAGGCCGGACATGTACCAAAGTTCAAACCCGGCAAGCAGTTGAAGGAGTGGGTGTCATAAATTGGTCGTTGTCAAAGACCTGGAAAAGGCAATGATGCGTAGCGCATCGTTGCCTTTTTCATTGGTGGGGCTCCATGATTGACTCGCATTGCCACACTGCTGGGAAGGAGTTCGATGCCGATCGCGACGCGGTGCTCGCGCGCGCATGGCAGGCGGGGCTCACGCAACTCATCGTGATCGGCGCGGGCGATGGCTTGGAAGGCAATGCCGGCGCGTGCGCGCTGGCCGACCGCGAACCGCGCGTCATGGCCACCGTCGGCATCCACCCCCACGACGCCGCGCTCTACACGGCAGACACCCTCGACACCATCCGCGTCCTCGCCCGCACCCGCCGCGTCGTCGCGATCGGCGAGATCGGCCTCGACTATCATTACACGCACGCCCCGGCCGCCACGCAACAGGGAGCGTTCCGCGCCCAACTCGCGCTCGCCGCCGAACTGAACCTCCCGGTCGCCATCCACACCCGCGAGGCCGATACGGACATCCTGACCATCCTCCGCGACACCACGCCACGACCGCACGGCGTGATCCACTGCTTCACCGGCACGCTCGCGTTCGCGCAGCAATGCCTCGACCTCGGCTTCTACCTCTCCATTCCCGGCGTCCTCACGTTCAAAAAATCCGACACCTTGCGCGACACCATCCGCCAACTCCCACCCGACCGCCTACTCATCGAAACCGACAGCCCCTACCTCGCCCCCGTCCCCTACCGCGGCAAACGCAACGAGCCCGCCTATATCGTCGAGACCCTCAACACCCTTGCCCCGCTGCTCAACCTCTCCCCCGACGCCTGCGCCCAGCTCACCACCGCCAACACCCGCCGCTGCTTCAACCTCCCCACACCAACTGTTAACTACTAAGTCTTCGTCCGCCCAGCAGGCCATGCTGTTGGTCGATAGACGAACCGACGGAGAATCAAGATATTGTAGTGTTGACTGGTGTGCGACGGGGCTACGCGGACGCGATGGGACATCAGTCGAGCTCACGGGCCGGCGGTCTCCCAGGGGCTCTCGCAGCCGTTTTCTCCTTGCGTAATGTAAAGACGAAAACGGCGAGGGTGAGCGGCGCTTCGCCTCGATGGCGAAGCGACCGCGTACCCTGGGAGACCGCCGGCCCGCGAGCTCGGCCCCGTCTACAAGCAAGCACAGGCTCAAAAAATGAATTACGGCACTTTCGGCTTCGTGACTTCGATGTATTGCATCCGCAGTGTGTAGAGCAACTCTTCGAGCAACCCCGCCTCTTCCGTCGTCAGATTCCCCTTCGTCTTCTCTTGCAACATCCCCAACAGATCGATCGTTTGCCGCGCCGCGCCGAGGTCTTTGGTCGTCAGATTGGTCTGCGGATTTGGAATCAACCCCAGCGCCACTTGCGTGGAGCCGGCCAACGAGAGACAGAAATGGCCGAAACTGAGTTGTTGCAGCGAACCGCGCGGCGCGCCACCAGTCTCGGTCTTGGGCGCACTCGTCTCCGCAGCAGGCGTTTGCGGCGGAGGCGGCGGAACCGGCGCGGCTTCCGCAACCGTTTCCTCCACGGTGCGCGGCGCCCCACTCTCGTCGAACGCGCGGCGATCGACCACTTTCAAGCCAGCATCTTTTTCGTCATGGTTCATAGCAGAGGCCCATAGCGAGTTGCGCCGTGCATTGTCAACCCGCGTTCCCAATCGCAGTCCGCAATCGTCGCGCCAACGCCGTGCCGAGCGCTGCGGCCTGCGCCGCCGAACCAACCTCCGTCTCGCGGCACATCCGCTGTCCGTCGGCCATCGCCAGAAAGGCCTGCAGTCGAATCGCATCCCCATCCCACGTCGCCAATCCGGCCAACGGCGTATGGCAATCGCCTTCGATCTCCGCCAACAACGCCCGCTCCGCCGCCACCAACACTGCCTCGCGCGGATCGTGGCAGGCCTGGCGAACCGTCGTTGTCGCCGCCGCATCATCCGGCCGCACCGTAACCGCCAACACGCCTTGCCCAATCGCCGGGATCATGATTTCCAACGGCAACCGCACGGCATGGGCCGGCACCAACCCCAACCGCCGCACGCCCGCCTCCGCCAACACGGTCCCGTCCAACGTCCCATCGGTCACGTGCTGCAACCGCGTTCCGACATTGCCGCGCAATTCGACAACCTGCAAATCGGGACGCCACGCGGACAATTGCCACCGCCGTCGCGGCGAACTCGTTCCGATCCGCGCGCCGCGCGGTAACGCCGCCAACGGCCACGGTTCGCGCAACACCAGCAGATCCCACGGCGACTCGCGCGTGGAAATCGCCCCCAAAGCCACGCCCTCTGCCAAGATCCCCGGCACATCTTTGAGGCTATGAATCGCGCAATCAATGGTGCCGGCCAACAACGCGGCGTCGAGTTCCTTGACGAACAGCCCTTTTCCGCCATGCAGATGCAGCGGCCCCTGCACACGATCCCCGCTCGTTTGCATCGGCACTAACAGTGGCTCCACATCCGCACAGCGCTCCCGCACGCGCGCACACAGCCACTCCGCTTGCCAGAGGGCCAGCGGTGAACGGCGCGTTCCGATCCGTAATACGGATGCGCTAGCTGTTGGCGGCTTGGGCACTGCCCGATCCCGTCTTAGTGGTCCGCTCGATCACGCCGAGCAACAGCGCCACGAGGCGCGGCTCCATTGCCTGAATGGCCTTCAGGACCTCGCCGTGATGCATACCACCCGGATGAAGATCCGCGGCGAGATTAGTAATGCAGGACACTCCGAGCACGGACATACGATGAAAGCTTGCGACGATCACTTCCGGCACCGTCGACATCCCGGCGGCATCGGCCCCCATTTGGCGAAACGCGCGGATCTCCGCGGGCGTCTCGTAGCTAGGTCCGGTCGTAGCGACATACACCCCTTCATGCAATTCAATCTGCTGTTGCTTCGCGACTTCATACGCGTGTTGCATCAGCGCCTTCGAATAGGCCCCGGTCATATCGACAAACTGTTGCTTCGATTGGATCGCCACGCCACGCAGCGGATTGTCGCCGAGGAAATTGATATGATCGCGGATCAGCATGAGATCACCGGGCGCAAATCCCGGATTGATCCCACCCGCCGCATTCACTACTAACAACGTCTTCGCGCCGAACACATGCAACGCATGAATCGGAAACGTCGCCTCTTGGAGCGAGTAGCCTTCGTAGTAATGTACACGCCCCACGCTCACGGACAGCGGGACCTCTTTGTACTTCCCGAACACGATCTGGCCTTTGTGCCCTTCGGCTCGGGAGAGCGGGAAATTCGGGATCTGCGCGGTATCGAGCGTGCGCGTGTCGGTCAACGCATCCAGGAATTGAGTCAGTCCGCCGGAGAGAATCACGTGGACACTCGGCGGCGTGCCGATCTCTTTTTTCAAGAAATCCACCGCCTGCTTGAGGCGCTCATTCCAATTCGCGACAAAACTGGGTGTCTCCACGTCGCCTCCTTGCGCAATAAACTTAAGGTCCGTACTGCGAATGCGCGCCCCCTTAACGCGGACCGCCGGCGATCTCAATAAAAAAACACACGCCCCACCCGCTAACCCCTTGGCCAACCACTGTTTTCCTTAAAGACAGCGCCCCGCAGGGTTACTCGAGCTCCCTCCAAGCCGCACAGCGGCGTTGAGGGGGAGGCTCCAGTGGCTTTGCCACTGGAGGGGAAAGCGATGACCGAGTCCGGGAACCCACCGAAGGTGGGTGGACGAGGAAATACCCGCAGGCGTGAGCCGGAGGGTACGCGAGCCCCTGTAACGTCCACGCAACTTGAGCCCCCCAGCCCCCCGATACAATATACAGTAGACCTCGATAGAGGCTACTGACCAACCCCCTTGAGCCCCGGGACGCTAGTGTCCCGGGGCTTGTTTTTTGGGAAATGCAGTCGTGGAAATCGAAAAGACAGGCGCGACACTAACCGACTAACTCCAGCGCAGAGACGATGACTTGTTGGATGGCGGCGCATTCGGCGTCGCTCATTTGGACGCAGCATTTGGACGATTCGAGATACATCGTTGCGGCGTCGTATTGGTGTTCCGTAAATCCGGCACCGGCCACGACTTCCATCACAAACTGACACGGCTCGCCGTTGGCCAAGCGCCACGGTCCTTCGATATGCACGCCCAGTCGCGGCGCTCCGCTGATCCCGAGATGCGCCAGCTCCGCCGGGTTCAACTCCCGCGCCGAGATCAAGATATTGCCATGCGTCGTCGGCACGACACGACCGCCGGGGGAAGACTGCTGCACGATGTGGGCTAAGACCTGCGTGAACGTCAGACAATGACCCGCAAACTCAATCATGACGCCGTTATTTTAGCCGAGCGGCCATCATGGCGTCAAAGCGCGATTTATCGCTCAAACCGGCCCGCAAAAACGGCAACGGATCAAGCGGTTGCCCGGCATAGTGCAACTCAAAATGGAGGTGCGGACCGGTCACCAACCCCGTCGCGCCGACCCGCCCAATCAGTTCGCCCGCCCCCACCGCCGCCCCCCGCCGGACCACGGCCGCCCGCAAATGTGCATACCGAGAGTGCCATCCGAACCCATGATCCAATTCAATCGTCACTCCATATCCCCGCCGCCACCCGGCAAACCGCACCGTGCCTGCCTGTGCCGCCACTACC
>JACQUX010000007.1 GCA_016210045.1 Deltaproteobacteria bacterium
CCCCGGATCTATCCACACCACAAGTGCACAAAGAAACAGCGAGCGGTTGACATTTTTGGTGCTCTTTCTATGGTGCGCCGGCTATGGCGCTCTATCATCGGTTTTCTCGACAGAGTCGACAGGACTTGGATCTGGCGGATCGGATCGACATTGCACTCCATTGGTGTTTAGCGCGCTGGCGCTACGGACTCGCCGCGGTGCTCGTCGTCGCGGCAGTCGTCGGCACGAACGCGTGGTATCAGCACCGCGTGCGACAAGCGGCCAAGGCGGCGGCGTTAGCCTATTATCAAGCGGCGGCGAGCACACCGCACGATCGCGCGCAGCTGGAGCAACTCGTCGCCGCGTATCCCGGCACACTGGTCGCCCACCTCGCCCGGTTTGAATTGGCCGACTTGCACTTGCAAGCGGGAGAGGGCGAAGCCGTCCGCGCACTGATGACGCCGCTCACGGAGAGTCGGCGTGTCCCGGGATTTTTGGCCGCCACGGCGATGGAATGGATCGCATACAGTTACGAACAGAGTGCCGATTGGAATAATGCCGCCACCTGGTTTGAAAAGGCACTGATCCATCCCGACCAAATCGACCGAGAAGCGGCGTTACGCAACGCTGTGCGGTGCCTGCAGCAGGCAGGTCGCGCCGATGCAGCAACCCAACTCCTCCAGACCGCAACCGCCGCTCCAGCGGCAGAGCCCACGGCGTTAGATCGGGCAAAGGACATCGAACGGCTATGGCTCGCTATCGCACCGCAGTTGTCGCACTGACGCTCTCCTGTTGCTGTGTGCCGGTCGTCCAGGCCGCTCGTCCCGCTACAACCGCCCAAGAAGAGGCGGTGGCGCAGCCGGCGGGCAATGCCAATACGCTATTACCCAAAACGGCCTGGCGCATCCCACTCCGCAAGACCCCGGCGCTGGGGCGCGGCACCATCCAGCAGGGGCAACCCGTCGTGGTCGGCGACACGGTGTATGTCGGGTCCGCCACGGCCGCTGTCGTGGCCATCACAACCGCCGGAAAACCATTGTGGACGTATCGCACGCAAGGTCCGGTGGTGGCCCCAGTCACGTTGTCGAACAACATCGTCTTCGCGCCCGACACCAAAGGCTTCGTCTACGCCATTCACCAAACGGACGGCACTGAAGAATGGCGCGTTGAATTAGGCAGCGAACTCGCCACCCGCCCGCTCGCGGTTCAACAACGACTCTTCGTCGTCACTGCGCGCGGAGAACTGGTGGCCATCCACGCGAAGACCGGCAATGTCGAGTGGCGCACTACGGAACGGCTGACCGCCGCCCCGTTCCTCGTTAAAGGAGGCTCCGATCCCCTCCTCGCGGGCGGATTGATCGTCGCCGGTTTCGCCGACGGGCACGTCGCGGCGTACGACCCGCAACACGGCAATATCGTCTGGGATCACCAAGTCTCACCGCGCAACGCAGTGTTGCACGATGTCGACATGACGCCACTGCTCATCGGGGATCAGTTGCTCGTGGCCTCGGTCGGTGGCGGACTCTCCGCACTGCATGCGCGCACCGGGCGGCCGCTCTGGCGCTCCCCGATCGCTTCTCCGAACGACTTATTGCTGCACGGCGATTACCTGTACGTCAGCGGCGGCGGGAAGGTGTACGGACTCAACCTGCGTAACGGCTCCCGACAATGGCTCACCGATTTGCCCGAGTCGGAAGTCTCGGCCCCGGTGCTCGTCAACGGACATCTCGTCGTCGTCTCGACCCACAACACGTTGTATCTGCTTGATCCCCAACAGGGGACGCTGCTCGCATCGCGGCCGATGGGCACCGGCACTTACGGCCGGCTCACGACCGATGGAAACCAGCTGTTTATTCTGACAAACAACAACCACCTCGCCGCACTCCGATTTCCTTAGGAGTGACTGGGGAGAAAAGGGTGACTGGCAACTGGGGCGGACCATGTGAGCCCCGTTGCCGAGTCACCAGTCACCAGCCACCAGTCACCAGTCACCATAACGGGGGCTCGTACTCCACTTTCACTAAGTAAAGCCCCTCGGCGGGTGCCGTGGCACCGGCTTGGCGCCGATCGCGACTCTGCAGCACAGACCGCATAGAGGCCGGCGACCGCTTTCCCTCACCCACTTCCACCAGCGTCCCCACGATGTTGCGCACCATCTGCTTCAGAAAACCGTTGCCGACACATTCGATCACGAGCACATGCCCTGGCTGCGGAGCATACGCCGGCCATAGCCGATCCCAGGAAACGCGCCGCACGGTACAGCGTTCCAGACGCCGCAGCTGATGTTGACTCCGATCGTTGCTGGCGCAGAACGCGCGAAAATCGTGCGCACCACACAGTCGTTGCGCCGCCGCATGCATGGCCGCAATACGCAGTCCGCCGCACCGATGCCAGAGTCGGCCCCCTAAGAGCGCAGACGGCGTTGCTGCCATGTGCATCAGATAGCGATAGATTTTGCGGACGGCCCGATGGCGGGCATGAAATGTTGCCGGGACCTCGACGGCGGCACGCACCCGGACGTCACGCGGGAGATGTTGGTTCAGTCCAAGCGCAAAGGCCACGGCCGGAATGGCCGTGCGGGTCTGAAAGTGCGCGACTTGTCCCACGGCATGCACACCAGCGTCAGTCCGCGATGCCCCGACGAGCGCAGTCACTTCGCGGGTCATCTGTTGCACTGCGGCCTGCACCACTCCTTGTACGGAACGCTGCCGCGGCTGTTGCTGCCACCCACAGAAGTCACGGCCGTCGTATTCGAGCAGAAGGGCAATGGAACGCAGCATACGTGCGCTAAAACTGCACATGCACCCCGGCCGTCGTGGCCCAACCGGAAAGATCGAGCCCACCGCCGCCAAAATTGTTGACCCACTGGTAGCGACCGTCGACCACGAAAAAGACGTCGTTCCAGCCGTATTCCCCCGGGGCCATTTCACCCAACAACGGACTCAGTGACACCATCAGCCCGCCGCCACCGTGCATCCCCCATTTGAGCCCTTGAATCGTCGTCTCGGCATCGTGCTCACGGAAATAAATCATATCGAAGCCCGCCTTCACGAAAGGGATCAACGGTTGCGTTTCGCGATAATGCACCCGAAACGTTCCATCGAGTGCAACGGGCACGAGCATCAGATTGAACGCGTCCTGCGCCTCGGTCCCGCTGTTGATCCCGCGCATCGCCCCACTACCGTACAAAAACCCGAGATTGAGATCGACGCCATAGCGAGAAGCAAAGAGCGGCCCGCCGGCAATGCCGCCGGTCACGTTACAACACCCGCCGAAGAAACTTTCCATTGTCCCACCGGTCGGTTGAAAAACTCCACCGCGGAATTCCATGGTCCAGTGTTTGGGGTTGTACGGAAGGGCGACAGCAGAGATGGGATATGCAAAAGTCAAAATGCAAAGTGCAAAATGTAATATACACGACATGCGTCCGACATTTTGTATTTTGCATTTTGATATTTTCATTTTGCATTGCCCTGCAAAAGCAGCGAACACCCCGCCTCGCCCGCCAACCCTGCCGGCCCATACGTCGCTTCGGGCGACGCCGTGGCCGCAGCGCCTGTCGACAGGACCGCAGTGCGCGTGGCACTGATGTTCCCGGTATTATCGACCGCTTCCGCCGCCAAATAATACGTGGAGCCATTGGTGAGTCCCGCGACGGTCACTGTCGGCGTACTCCCGACCGCTGACTGCGCGGTGCTCCCGGCAATCTCCGCTTTCGTCAACACCACCGTAGGATCCGTATCCGCATAGACGCGATAGCTCGCGATATCGCTTTGGCTCAGCCGCTCCAAGTTCACATAGAGTTTCTCGTTGCCGAATCCTACGCTGGTTATTGCAACGGTCGGCGGCGGCGTATCGACCGTCACGACCGTCGCGCGCCGCCCTTCGTTGCCTGCGCTGTCCGTGACAAACACGTACACCCGATTACTCCCTTCACTCCACAGGCTCGCATTGCTGCTGTACGGAATCGTCAGACTCACGGCCGTATCGGCGGCAATCGACCCCGACGCATTGCCGCTACTATCCACCAACGCGCTCCCTTTGGTGCGCGTGTCCCCGCCGATCCGCAGATCATACGTGCCGGCCTCGTCGGTTTGCACACTCAACGTGACCGATCCACTGGTGCTGAGTGTGCTGCCACTGTCGTAGGTCACGCTGTTGATCGTCACAAAGGGATTATCGGTGACAACAGCAATCTTGCCATACGAGAGATAGAGATAGCCGTCGTCGCTGGCGATCGCGGGACCGGTGCCGCTGACGCTGAGCGGCTCGCCCAACGTCGAGGTGCTCCCGAGATCGAAGACCTCGCCGGTATCGGCATTAAACATCGACAATCCGTTACTCCCAACAACAAAGCCATACGTCGCGGAAGGATTGGTGACGTCGGCCACGACGAGTTGGTCGAGATCGCTGTTGGCGCTCAAGTCGATGGTCGAGAGCAACGTATTCGTGGTCGTACTCACGCGCTGCACACTCTTTAACGAACTATTCACGACATAGATCGATCCGCTGTTCGGATGCGCCGCCAACCCCTTCAAATTCTGTTGTAACGTCGCATCCAGCGTGATCGGACTGGCGACCGTCCCCGACGCACTCAGCACAAACAGGCGACCATTCGTAGTAGAGCAATAGAGCGCGCCGGTACTCCCGCTGACATTGCGAACGAACGTCATCGCGTTCACAGTGAACGTCGTCCCTGTCGTCGCCGTCAGCGGAATGCTCAACGGCGTCTGCGTGCTCGGATTGTACCGCAACAACGCACGATCGGTCTCGTTCAGGATGTAGAGTTGCGCGCCGTCCGGATCGTATTCCGCCAACGTGAGCGTCTTCCCCGACGCGATTGTCTGCTGCGTCGGCTTACTGGAGGGATCGCTCTGCTCATAGACCAACAACTTGCCCCCCTCTTGCGTGGCATACAGGAGGCCGTTCACGGTATCGACCGCTACGCCCTTGATCGCGCCGGAGAGGCTAGTATCGCTACTGATGTCGTACGGTGTCGTGCTAGTGAGCGCGAAGGTCGCTAAATCGATGATGCGCAACGTCTGGCCGGAGCTCAAATACAACAGTTGTTCGTCGTTATCGAGCCGATACCCAGTCGCCGTCTGCAGACCTAAATCGAGCGGCGGTTGACTTAAGCCCGACGGTCGACGTTCAGTGGAAGGATACGCGTGCACAGCCGCACTCCACCCGACGGCACACAACGTCACGATGATCGCCTGTCTGCACCATGTTGTCATGCTGAGCGAAGCGAAGCATCTTCTTGGATCACCACTGGATCCTTCGCTTCGCTCAGGATGACGACTTAGTTCGCCCAATACCGATTCACGACGATCTCTGCAATCTCCACGGCATTCAACGCCGCCCCTTTGCGGAGATTATCGGCCACAACCCAGAGCGCCAAACCATTCGGCAATCCGACGTCTTCGCGAATCCGTCCGACAAAGACCGCATCCTGACCGGCGGCAGTGCGCGCCAACGGATAGGCAAGTTGCGACGGGTCATCGACCACGACAATGCCGGGGGCTTGACGCAGCAGCTCGCGCGCGGCAGCGGCCGTGATCGGCCGCGTGGTCGAACAATGCACGGCCTCCGAGTGCCCGACAAAGACCGGCACGCGCACTGCAGTGGCCGTCACCGGGAGTTGTGGCAACGACAAAATTTTGCGCGTCTCTTCGATCACCTTCCACTCTTCTTTGGTGTACCCATTGTCTAAAAACTGATCGATATGCGGGAGACAATTAAACGCGATCGGATGTGGGAAGGCCGTCGGCGCCGTTTCCTCTCCGCTCAACAATGCACGCGTCTCGGTCTCCAGCGTTTCCATCGCCGCGCGTCCGGCACCCGAGACCGATTGATAGGTCGCCACAATCACACGCTCCAACCCCACGGCTTGTTGCAGCGGATGTAACGCCACGCACAGTTGAATCGTGGAACAATTCGGATTGGCGATGATCCCGCGTCGCCGCCAGTCAGCGCACGCCGCCGCATTCACTTCCGGCACCACGAGCGCCACGTCCGGCTCCATCCGAAACGCGGCGCTGTTGTCTACGACCAACGCGCCGGCCTTGGCCGCAATCCCGCAAAATTCGCGACTCACGTCGGTCCCTGCGGAAAAGAGGGCTACGTCCACTCCGCGAAAACTCTCTACGTTGAGTACCGCGACCGGCACTTCGGCGTCACGAAATGTCACGGCGTCACCGAACGACCGCTCCGAGGCCAGCGGGCGC
The DNA here is from genome assembly GCA_016210045.1 of Deltaproteobacteria bacterium. NCBI lineage: Bacteria > Pseudomonadati > Myxococcota > Myxococcia > Deltaproteobacteria bacterium. The sequence goes on from JACQUX010000007.1 coordinate 6,207, forward strand.
AACTGCGCAACCGGAAAGTCGCGCTGTTCCAATACGCGAATCATTTCTTCGCCGACCGCGCCCGTCGCCCCGACCACCGCCACGGTGAAACCATTGGTCGTCATATGTTAACCTTTCCGAAAGAGTGCCTCTAATTGGTCGCGGCTCTCGGCCGCCTTGGCGTGTTGCGGATCCGCGGTACCGCTGCCGCCGCGAAATTCGAAATAGTCGCAAAAGTTCGACTTCTCTTTGTCGCTGACGAGTTCCGCTTGCGGCTCGTGGCATTGATGGTGAGCTCGCGGATCGTAGAATCGGCACTGCCGACAGCAATGGATATAGCCGCCGCAATGGGCACACACTTCACTCCGCCCCGGCTGAACCTGCTCCGGCAACGGCACCATCCCCCCACAAAACAGGCACGCGCCCGATTTCATGAATGCTGATCCCCACGCGGCAGGATATGGACTTTTTCCCGCAACACTTGCTGCGCCTCACGCACCGCAGTGCGCTGCTTGCGCAACTTCGCGACGACGGCTTTGCTATGTTTCCGGGTCACGAGTTCTTCCACTAATCCGCTCGCCAGATAGACGACGGCAATACCGAACAGCGTCGAGACCGGTTCGAGGGCCACCAACACAAAGACGCCGATCACGAGCAACAACGAGAAAAACGAGCGACGCGAACGCAAGTTGAGCTGTTTGAAACTCCGGTAGGGCAACGTCGAAATCATCAGCGCGGAGAGCAAGACCGTCAGGCCTACGACCCACCACTGTCGCAACGGAAATACCGGACCGAATTGTTGCGTGTAAAAGAGAATGGTGCAGGCGATCATCCCGGCGGCGGCCGGGATCGGGAGACCTTGAAAAAACCGTTTCTCCACGGTGTGCAGTTGGACGTTGTAACGCGCCAAGCGCAGCGTTCCGCAGGCCAAATACAGGAAGGTCGCCAACCAACCGATCCGATCGAAACTGGCCATCGACCAACTGTAGAGCATCACCGCCGGCGCGACGCCGAAGGCGACCAGGTCCGCCAGCGAATCAAATTCCACACCGAACCGGGATTCGGCCCGCGCCAACCGCGCCAACCGACCGTCCATCGAATCGCACAACCCGGCCACGATCACGCACCAACTCGCACCGCTGAAATCGTGGTGCAACGTCTTCACGATGGCCAAATACGCGAGCAGTAAGTTCGCCAGCGTGAAGAGGCTCGGGATCAGATAAATCCCCCGCTTGATCCCTTCGCGCCGCACTTCGCCGCTCGGATTCCCCAATTCGTCACTCATTTTCCCTCCACCGCAAATCGCGCCATCACACTCGCACCGCCCTGCACCCGATCCCCGACCTGCACGGTAATCGCGCAATCGAGCGGGAGATAGAGATCGACCCGCGAGCCGAATCGAATCAAGCCGCAGCGCATGCCGCGCGCCACCTGCTCCCCTTCTCGCAGATAACAAACAATCCGCCGCGCCACGAGGCCGGCGATCTGCACCATGACAACCTCGTGCTGTCGATCGGCATTGCACACCCAAATCGCGTTCCGCTCGTTATCCGTGGAGGCCTTCGGCGCGTATGCCACCAGAAACCTTCCCGGCGTATATTTGACACCGCCGATCACGCCATCAATCGGCGTGCGATTGATATGGACATCCGCCACCGAGAGAAAAATGCTGATCCGCTGCATTGCGCCACGACCAAAATACGGTTCCTCGACTGACTCGATCGCAATAACTTTTCCATCGGCCGGCGCGACCACCGCACCCGGCGTAGTCGGAATCTTGCGGGACGGATTGCGAAAGAACAGCGCGCACGCCACCGCCCATATGCCACCACTCCACAGCAGCCACGGGATCTGCAGCCACCATCCGGCGGCCAAGAGCGGCAGCCCCAGCCCGATGAACGGCCACCCCTCTTGAGTCACGATACAATGCCGCGGCACGCGCGGCATATTGCGTCCACTCATGGATCGTCCTTCGCGTGCGGAAGACGGCAGCACGCGGGCAGCGCGCGACACTTAGGCTGCCGTGTTGCGGTATTGGTTCAGGATCTGTTCGATCTGGTCACGACCGGCCAACTTCAACTTCTTCAGCCGATTCCGTTCCAATTGTTCTGTCGCCGTCAAAAATGGCTTACTCTCCAACTTTGAGAGCTGGCGCTCGAAATTGCAGTGCTCTTTCCACAACGTGGCGAGCGCTGGGTTATTTTGCTCGTACCGAGCGATCAAATCGAGATCGCTTTGTTCCATACCTCACCTCCTATTAAGTTCCGCCGGACGGCTTCCCCCGGCCTCACCGCTCATGGAAGGGATCATAGTAGAGGATGCTGAGGTGTCAAGGGGATGCCGGGACATGATGATGATAGCCGGGATTTCACCCCGCGCGCAACTGCCATTCCGGCATCCGGCCACAGCGCCCTTCGACCGCCGCTTTGATTCGCTGCTCCGCCACGAGCTGCTCGGCGAGCCCCAAGTCCGGGGCCATTGGTCGATCTTCGCGCAACATCGGCACTGCGGCCCGGACCGCCCGATAGGCCGCGGCGGCCCCTTTGCCGGGGGCATCGCGGCGTGGGTGCAAGTCGATGGCCTGGCATGCGGCCAGCAGTTCAATCCCCACGACTTGTCGCGCCAACGCCACCACGTCCCGCGCCTTTCGCGCCGCCCACATCCCCATGCTGACGTGATCTTCCTGCCCGCCCCACGTCGGGATCGTGTCCACGCTCGCGGGATGTGCCAAGGTCTTGCATTCGGAAACGAGTGCAGCCGCCGTCGTATGCGCCACCATAAATCCGGAATGCAGCCCGGGGGTCGGTGTGAGTCCCATCACTGCCAGCTCCGCCGCCTTCGGATTAATTAATTGCTCGATTCGCCGTTCGCTGATCGACGCCAGCGTGGTGAGCGCGATCGCTAACGCGTCCATCGCGAAGGCCAACGGCGCCCCATGAAAATTGCCGCCGGACAGAATCGCGTCGTCGTCCGGAAAGATAATCGGATTGTCAGTCACGCTGTCGAGTTCGCAATGAACCGTCGCGGCGCCGACACGGATCGCCTCACGCGCCACACCATGCACGGCCGGGATGCACCGCAACGCGTACGGATCCTGCACGCGCCCGCAATCGCGATGCGAGGCAACGATGGCACTCTGCGCCAACAGTTTCCGCAACATGGCGGCCGTGGCAACGGCTCCCGGATGTGGTCGCACCCCATGCAGCCGCGCGTCGAACGGCGTCACGGAGCCGAGCAACCCTTCAATCGTCAAGGCTCCGGCAATATCGGCGTGACACAGCACGACCCAGGCCTCCGTCACCACGGCGACCGCCACGGCCAACATCGCTTCCGTCCCGTTCAACAATGCCAAGCCTTCTTTGGCCTGCAACGTCACACACGGCAGCCGCAATCGCTTGGCGGCGCGCGATGCCGCCATGATTCGACCGCCACTCCGCACGAATCCTTCGCCGAGCAGCGCCAACGCCAAATGCGCTAACGGCGCCAGATCGCCGCTGGCCCCGACCGAACCTTGCGCCGGCACGATCGGCAGACAATCGGCGTTCAACCAGGCGGCTAAGGCCTCCGCCAACTCGACCCGCACGCCGGAATGTCCACGCGCCAAGTGATGGAGTTTGAGCAGCAGCATCAGCCGTACGATACCGTCAGGCAACGCGGCGCCGACACCGGCCGCGTGACTCACGACCAAGTTGCGTTGCAATTCCCGCAATTTTTCCGGAGCGATTTTGGTCCGCGCAAAAATACCGAAGCCCGTATTGATGCCGTAAATCGGTCGCTCGTCGCGCTCGTGGCGTTCGACCACGGCACGCGCCTTGGCCAACCGTCTTCGTGCGGCTGGCGCCAGTCGCACGTGAATCGGCTCGCTCAGCGCACGCGCCGCATCCTCCCACGGCAACCGTTCGCCATCTAATACCAAGATCGGCATGGCGAGTCCTTAACGTGCCTCGAGCAGCACTGCAACGAGAACCAACAACCTCCGCGAAGCATACGCCATGCAAAAAAACAACAACCCCTCCATAAGGAGGGGTTGTTGCGACTCAACGCCGATATTTTCGTCGCCATTTCGGCAGTCACTTCTTGCCGCACGCCGCGAGATCTTTCTTGCCTTGATAACACGTGCCAGTCTCATTCAGGGCCTTATCGCCGGCCTTCACGTGACACGTCGCACACGGTGCGCCTTCTTTCTTGGTGTATTCGGCCTTGGCCAACGCGTTGGTCGACGCAAACGCCAATCCGCAGAGTGCGAGCCCAGCGACGATGAGTTTCCCCTTCATAATTGCCTCCTGTTGGTGAGGATCGCACCACTGCGATCCGATGGGTTGGAAGATGACGCATCTAGATATTTTCGCCTATGATGTCGATCACGGGACCGCGCACGTCAAGCGACATCTCAGTAGCTGACAAAAAAAGGCCCCTCCGAGAGGAGGGGCCTTGGCGCAAAATCAACTACAACTTTTCAGCCCTACTTCTTACACGCCGCGAGATCTTTCTTGCCTTGATAACACGTCCCCGTTTCATTCAACGCCTTATCTCCGGCCTTCACATGACACGTCGTACAGCCCACGCCTTCCTTCTTTGCATAGTCCGGTTTAGCCAGCGCGGACGACGACACCATCCCCAACGCGACCACCGCCAGTACAGCACCGACTAGTTTCCTTTTCATCCCTGCCTCCTATGGTGTTGTTGTCAGCTCACCGAGCGTGGATGTCACGCTCATATAGACAGCGCATTTCCTTCATCGCCCCCGACATCACAATGACAGCGATCAGGCGTTCGTCCGACCTCACTCATCCGCCCAGTTAGTGAGCGGCTCCATACCCGCCGCCAACGCGCTCCCGGCATCATAGGCGGTCATCGCCGTGTCGATCTCGCCGGCAAAGCTCTCGAAGAGGGGCACGAGTTTTGGAAACAGCAGCGCAGCGAGGCGTTGATTGCGTTCGCGCAACGCCGCCCCGAGTAACGCATTGAAGCCCCACAAGTGGGTTGGGGCACGCGCCGTGTATTGTGTCGTGGCGGCATGCACCGCACTCAACACGGTGTGGGGTTCGAGGAGCGCGTTCTCCCGCAACGCCCGCGCAAGACCGCGGCTCCCCAGTACGATCGCCTCTCGCAACGCGGTCGCCTGCCTGGCAGATCGCCTCAGGGCCAGGAAACGCGCCTCTGCTGCCGCATCGGCACGGTGCGATTCCCAGCACTGCCTGCTACTCCCTATTGCCCTCAGCATATGCCACCTCCCTCAGCATACGACGCCCGCAAATAGCGAGGCGCCAAGGTTGCCACGTCATCCTGTTCCCGGTTTGCCAAGCGTTGCAGCGCCAGCCGCGCCAACCCATCCGCCGACGGAAGATGCCACGCCGGATCGGCAGCCACGACAATCCGGTCGCCCGACGCGGCGACCACTTCCGCGTAACGAAGCGCGCCATCTCCGAGGCAAATCACCGGTCGTCCGAGTGCCAAGAGTTGCTGTACGACGACTGCAGGAGTTGCCACTGATTCAGGAACGAGCGTTTGCAGCGCGCCGTCACTCCATGCATACGCGGCCGCGTACATCTCGCCGCGCCGCGCGTCGAGCAGCGGCGCAATGACCTGTTCCGTTGCCACACCGCGCATCGCCAGCGCGGCCAGCGCGGAGATGCCGACCAGCGGAATGCCCAGCGCCAGCGCCAGCCCCTTCGCCGCCGCCATCCCGACCCGAATCCCGGTAAACGTCCCCGGCCCGACCGCCACGGCCACCGCGTTCAACGTGCGCACCGGCACATCCGCGTCCCGCAACGTAGCCACAATGAGAGGGACCAGCTCCGCGCCATGACCGTTCACGACATGCGCACTGTGTTCAGCTAAAGTGACACCATTCGCGACAACAGCCAACGCCGCTGTGGTGGTGGAAGTATCGATGGCGAGCAGACATGTCATACGATGCGTGTGGTGTAACGCACTCACGCGTTATTGCCAAATGGGAAGTGCGTGCTGATCCCAATGGGCGATGCACGACGGATTGGCGTCCGACAGGCCGAACACGTGCGTCGCCCGCGTGGCCGGGCTATAGGCGGCAGCGAGCCCAACCGGCCCTTTCAGGCGGATCGAGCCGGCGGGACGATCGACCCACCGGTCGCCATTCCAGATCCACTGCAGCGGCGTGCCATCCATCCGGATCGCGTAGACCTCGGGACTCTGCGTGGTGCGGTTATAGACGGTGACCGGCGGCGAATCCAACTGAGTCGCGCCTAAGAATTCTTCGTGGCCATCCTGGCCCCATCCCTTGCCGTTCGCCAACCAATACCAATGGAGCAATCGATGATGTCCTTCGAGCGACGCGGGCAATTGCGCCACGGAAAAGAGATCGACGTGGCCATGCTCGCGATTCACCACCGCGACCGGCGGCGCGGCTAATGGCGTAGCGGGGACACCGCTCAGCACACCCATGTCTTCCCAACCGACGCCGGACGTCCACGTCCAATGGGTCACTGCAGCGACGATTTCCGAAATATCACACCGAAACGGTTCGTCCGGAGCGAGCGGATCTTCGCACCACGCTTCATGAACCCATTCCCGCTCTGTCCCCCACACCACTTCAATCCGCCGTGACGTGTCGTTGAAAAAGACGACCGGCTGTGTCACGATCGGCTCTTCGCTAAACAACTCCCGATGACCGCTGTTGCCCCATCCATCGGCTAACGGCGCATACGACCAACGATAGACGCGCGCGGGGTCACCGCCCATCCCAATGACTTCCAGATTGCCGTTCACCGAATTCCGCGCCAACGACGGTTCGCCGAAATCACCGGCATCGACCAACGTCTCGTGCGCATTGCGTCCCCATCCGGAGACCGGGTCGAAATACCAATGATACAGGCCCGCGACCGGAGGATCATCCGCCTCGACCTCAGTCATGCCGGTCGCGACAACGTCAATGCGACCAGTCTGTTCATTCACGACAACGGCCGGCGAAGAGATCAGCGGCACCCTCCCGAGCGGATACGATTGACCTGCGTAGCGCCACCCGTCCGGCGTATCGCCATAGAGCCACAACGTCAGCACACCGTCCGGCGCCCCTTTGCCGAACACGAAGACTAAATGATGCAGCGGCGAATACACCGCACTGAGCGCGGGGGCATAATAGACCTCGGATTGGGCAAAATGCGTCGGGTCCCAGTAGACGCCGCACCCGAGCCGCTCGCCGGCGCGGAGTCCCGCTATCGGTTGCACGAGCAGCCAGCCGCAAAACATCGCCGCCAGCGAACGCCGATACATTGTGGTTTTCATGATAGAGGAATCCGCTAACACCCGCCGCATGGGCATTGCAAGTCTGAAAGCAATCGGCGGAGAAAAAAACTACAGGTCGCTTGTGCTGTAGAGCAGGACTTTTTGGACACGGCTCGTCGGCGCCGGCTTGGCTTCGGCGAAGCAGAAGCTCAAGCCGCCCGGTGGCACCAACTGTACGGCACACGCACCACCTTCCGCGCCGGGCGACACGCGGAGTTTCGGGTATGCCGCTGTCAACGCCGGCCATGGGCTCCCAACTCCCAACCCTTCGCTCGTCTTGAAGTCAGGAGAGACGATCGTAATCCGCCAGACCACGTTCATTGCGGGCTCCAACGTGAACAAACGACGTCCGGACTGCATGACATCGTAGTGGCGATACGGCTCCCCCTCCGCTTGGCGCACCACCTCTTGCACTGTGCCGACGCCGCTGGCGCGGATCTGCTGCAACGCCGCGTCGATCGGCATCTCGATCCGGATCGGCCCCAACCCGCCCAGAGAGACCCGCCACGCATCACCGGCCCAGGCCATCGCCGCGATCAACAGCCACATCGCGACTACACCCATGCGTTTGCCATGCTGCATCACCGCTCCTCTCGCGCCACATCGTTGCAAACCAGAGCGTCATACTATTAGCGCAATCGCACTACTACTGGAAGGTTTATTCAGGAATCGGGTCGGACGGCACCAGCTCCGGCTTCGCCAGCGCATCGCCTTCATTTGCAGACACGGGCTCAATCAGTTCGGACGCGCCATTCCCAACCCCTCCGCTCGGCGCCGCAGCGCGACGGGGCCCGGCCGGCAACGCGACGCGGCCCGTCCGCACGACCGTTTCCAGCAACGGTACTGCAAATTGCCACGGCCTGCGGCGACTCGCCGCATTGAGTTCCGCCAAACGACCGCATTGCTGCGCAAAGGATTGCGGCGTGACGCGGGACTGGAATTGACGCAACTGCGCCCAGGCCGCCGTCACTTCTTCCGGATTCACAGTGGCGAATCTCGCCCGCAACACCACGAGCGCCAAGTCCAATGCCGCCATGAGCTCCGCGTCGACGAATGGGCGGACCCGAGGGAGAAATTCGAAGAGCACATGTGCCGCGTTCGGGTGATCGGGCGGATCTTGCAACAAATGGAGCGTGGCGACAACGCGCCCTAACCGCGCCAACGTGGCGGCACTTTCGCGCGTCAGTGCGGTCTCGAGAAACGAGAGGTTGTACATGTCTGTGGCAGTCGTCAGGGCCTCAGCATAGCGTCCCGCTTGCATCGCCTGCGCCAAACGGATTTCCATCTCCTGCTGCCGCCGCACGCGGGCTTCTGCCTCGCGTTGCACGAACTGCCGCTGGTTATGACGCCGGACCAGCCAGATGCCCAACACGGCGCCCAATGTCACGGCGACGCCGATCGTCCAGTACAGTGTGCTGTGATCATTGATCCGCTCGATGATCGCCGTGCAATCGGGCGGCAGTTCGTAACCCGGCACGGCTTCACAGTGTGCCGGCAATGTCGGCTCGTCGCACGCCGCCGCGACCGCACCGCTCAGCATCACTGCGACTGTTCGTTGGGCGACGACTGCCAACGCGAGCGGCGCTTGCGGCATTGCCGCGCGTGTCATAATCGACTGCTGCAATCCAGCCGCATTGCTCCGGCGAGTCGTGACCAGTGTGCCTGTGACGCCCACTGCGCGCGAAGGCAACGGCAGCTGCAATCCCCTCCCGACGCGCGGCAGACCGTTGCGGCCGCTACGAGGCCCCTCTCTATGGAGCGGCACTCGCCGCGATAAGCGATGCACGTTCATACTCACTCCTGTGGCCCCGGCAGGGCCTCCGCCGGTAGTGGCAGCGCGGGCGTCGGCACGGGAGGTGCTTCCGCTGGTGGTGCCGGCAATTCGTCGGCCATATCTGCGCCAAAATCACCCAATAATCCCAACGCAGCATCCGAGACGATTTCACGATCCACGACGCGGCGCAGTTCGGCGCGCAACTGGCGCGGCGTCAGCTCCTTCATCCCCTTCCACGCCGCCGTCAACGCCGCACGATCGCCGCCGCTGAGGAACTGGAGTTGTCGCCGCAAGAGCGCAATGCGCGGTCGCCACACGGCCACATGCGCGCTTTGTTCAGGCCACTGCGCCAACGCCGCGTCCAGTACACCCAAGACCTCTTCCGCCTTGGCGGGCTGGGACGCTTGCAACAAGACCACGGCGGCGGCCACTTGCATCCCGACATAAGGTTCCAGTTGGCCGAGGAAACGCGCGACTCGGGCCGCATGGTCGATCCAACCGCTCACCCCCCCGATCTGCGCCATCACCGACTGCAGCGTTGCCCACGACGCACGGCGCTGCTCGAGCCGCATGCGTTGCCGCAGCAACTCCAGACCGGTCAACAACTCCGCCTGTCCGCCGGCCGGCGCATGGAGGTTCGCCACTACAGCGCGAATCGCACGATCCACATCTTGCCAATGGGGAAAGTAGGGGAAAAAATAATCCCATTTGACCGCCGAGTCTCCCATTGCCGTGGCCAGCTCGCCCCGTCGTTGCCATTCGCGCATCGAGGCCACAACATTAAAGGCCTGCCAATATGCAGCCGCTTGTTGCGCCGCCGCATCGTCGCGGTAATATTTCCGTTGCAGGGCGTCACTGATCATAAATTCCAATCGATAGGCGCGCTGATCCGATCCCACCCACGCGGCAAAAATATTCGCAAATTCCGCCGCAATGTCCCGCAACACCGCCTGTTGCGCCGGATCCAGGATATATTGATACGGGGAGACCGCATCGGTCGATTCCAGCGGCCGTGGCGGATGCGCGACATCCGCAGCCTCTTCAGGATCCCGCATCGCCCACCGGCGCGGAGACTCCACCAACTCCCACGGCACGACGCCGTGCCGCAAGCGGGGACGCGCGGTCTCTGCTTCGGCGACGCGTCGCGTGATCGGCAGTCCGGCGCTCAACGAGTCGATCGCCGCAAACATCGGCGCCAGTGGTTCCAATACGGCGTCTCGTTGGGCGTCGTCCATCTCTCCGGTCAACCACAGCCCGTAGACGCTCCGGAAACTCTCCATATCAACGGTCGTGACCGACTCGTTGTCCGGGCCGACCGTATCCCGCTGATAGCGTGACAGGAGTTGCTTGAGCGTCGTGGCAAATAATGCTTGCTCGCCGAAGACGCGATAGCGCACGTAGCCACGCAGGAGATCGAACCGTTTGCGTCCGTCGTAAAATTGTGCATACTCCAAGCGACCGCGAGCAAAGCGGTCGGGATCACGCAGCCCCTCCACTCGATCTCGCGCCTCCTGGTAACTGTCTCCAAGCGCCGCGTCCGTCCCATCGAGCGCCCGCGCGGCCGCCGCCCAATCGCCGTTATGGAGATGCGCCAACGCCTGGCGCACTCCACTCTGGATGATGAAATCGTTCGCAATCAGCATATAGAAACCGAGCGCGTCTTCGCTCTCAGCGGAACGATACCAGCGTTTGACTTGACACGTCCCATCGCCGGCCTCTGTCACCCGCTGTCGCAGTGCAAAGTAGGCCTCGACAGCATCGTCCCAACGCCGTTGCTGCAGATGCTCGCCGGCGCGCTCGAGCTGATCCTGATATGCGGCCCGATCATCGCCATCCACCATCAATGCGCCCCGCGGACAGTCGTAGGACTGGCACCCGATACAGAGCAACGCCCCGAGAATGAGGCCTGAGAGCATCAACGGAACACTGGGCCGATGGGTCGCGGAATCGCTGGTCGCCGTGAAGGGCTCGAATGCCCGCCCCATATCGGCCGACGGCGCGGTGCGCACCCAATTCGGCAGCACCGTGCGATACGCATTCACGCGACTTCCGGCACCCTGTCGCGACCGCATGCCCACGGACCAAGCGTTGCCGCCACCCACAGCGCGACTGCGCTGCCCGTGCTGCGTCACAAAGGTCCGACGTGATCTAATGTGCGTTCGATACATAAGAGCCGTCCGCTGTTCCCAACTCGTTCTGTAGGCCATTCATCGGCCGCGCGCAAAAAAAGTTGCGTCGCCCAGCCCCTATCCACGGCCCTCGGCCGGGCGCAGGGCAAGTATGGCGTGGAAAGTTCAGGCGTTAGAAGTGTCGCACGACGGACGTTTCTTGAAAAATATCTACTCCCCGCCCTTCCCTTTACGGATGCCGGGTTTCGTGTGTTGGGCGGGGTCCAGCAGCTTGGCGAGCGTCTTTGGTGGCAAGGACAGTTCGCGCATGGCCATCGCGCGCAGCGTAGTCCCTTCCGCGGCGGCGTGTTTAATCAGCTGCGCGGCGGCGTCGTAACCGATCACCGGCGCGAGCGACGTCCCGACGGAGAGGTTGCGATCCAGCAGTTCGGCGCAGCGCTGCGCGTCGGCTTGCAATCCATGCACGCAGCGTTCACGAAAGTTATCGACCGCGCAAGTGAGCAGATCGAGCGACTCGCACAGCGACTCGGCGAACAGCGGATACATCATGTTCAATTCGAAATAGCCGCCGAGTCCGCACAACGTCGCGGCCACATCGTTGGCAATCACGCGCGCGCAGACTTGCAGCAGCGATTCGATGATCACCGGATTGATTTTTCCCGGCATGATCGACGATCCCGGCTGCACGGCCGGCAAGATCAACTCGCCAATCCCACAGCGTGGACCGCTCGCCAACCAACGGATGTCGTTGCCCACTTTCGAGAGCGCGACCGCCGCGGCCTTCAGTACGCCCGCGAGTTCGACCAGGCCATCCGGCGCCGCTTGCGCTTGGAAATGATTCCGCGTCTCGCGCAGCGGCAACTGCGTGGCCCGCCGCAACAGCGCGATGGTCCGCGCCGCAAAACGCGGATGGGTATTCACACCGGTCCCTACTGCGGTGCCGCCGAGCGGGAGTTCACACAATCGCGGCAGCACCGCCACACATCGCTCCCGGCTCAATGCCGCTTGATGCGCATAGCCGCTGAATTCTTGGCCGAGCCGGATCGGCGTCGCGTCTTGCAAATGCGTCCGTCCCGTCTTGACGATGCTGTGAAACGCCTTGGCCTTCGCGGCCAGCGCGTGTTCCAAGCGTTGCAGCGCCGGGACCAATTCCCCGGCCAACGCGGTGGCGGTCGCGAGATGGATCGCCGTCGGGAAGACGTCATTGCTCGATTGGCCGTAATTCACGTGATCGTTGGGGTGCACTAACTTACTGCCCCGTTTCCCGCCGAGCAATTCCGTCGCGCGATTCGCGATCACTTCATTCGCGTTCATATTCGACGAAGTGCCCGAACCGGTTTGATACACATCGACCGCAAACTCCGCGTCCCATTTTCCTTCCGCCACTTCCCGCGCCGCCCGCGCAGCAACGGCCGCCGTCTGCCGCGGCACCAGTCCCAATCCCGCGTTCGTCTCCGCGGCCGCCCATTTAATCAATCCCAACGCGCGCACCACGCGCTGCGGAATACTGCGCCCGCTGATCGGAAAGTTCCGCACCGCCCGCGCCGTGCTCGCCCCATACAACGCACTCGCCGGCACCTCCATCGCCCCCATCGAATCCAACTCCGTCCGTGTTTTCATGGTTGCTCCTTTAAGTTTGCGCCGTTTATGGACTGCCCCATCCACCATGTCAATTTTGTCGCAGGCTGTCTCAGCGGGCGCGAGGGTTGGTGCCCACTCCGCGTGGCGCTGGGATAGGGGGGACCCGCTGTTGCGGGGGGGAAGGGTTGACCCGTCCCTCCTGCGCCACGAGGCGTGGGCACCAACCCTCGCACTACCATCTAAAGCAGCCTGCCAACTAGAAAATGCCTTGGACTTGCGAAACCAGTCTATGCTACCCGTCATTCCCCATGACAGAACCTCAAGCGACGTTTCTGCAACGCCATGGCGTGATTCGCTTTACGTTGCGAACCATTAAGTTCTTCGTCGGCACCACGGCCTGGTCATTAATGCTCGGCGGATTCGCCGCGATGGTCGGCTACTTCTACTTCGCGCACGACCTGCCGAACATCCAGACCATGTCCGACTATCGTCCGCCGGTCGTCAGCGAGGTCTTCGCCAGTGACGGCACCAAGATCGGCGAATTCTGGACCGAACGCCGGCTGATCGCCACGCTCGACCAAATCCCCAAAGTCCTGATCCGCGCGTTTCTCGCGGCCGAAGACGCACGCTTTTTCGAACATCGCGGCGTCGACATCGTCGGGATCGGCCGCGCGTTATGGGAAGACATCAAGGCCGGCGAATTCGTCCAGGGCGGGAGCACGATCACGCAACAAATCACCCGCTCCATCCTGCTGACCAAAGAAAAGAAGCTGGGCCGCAAAGTCCGCGAGATCATCTTGGCCACCCGCTTGGAGCGCAATCTGAACAAAGAACAAATTTTGACGCTCTATTTAAACCAGATCTATCTCGGGAATCGCTCCTACGGCGTCCGTTCCGCATCCGAGAATTATTTTCACAAATCGATGGACCAACTCACATTGGCCGAGGCCGCGATGATCGCCGGCCTCTCCAAGGCCCCGACCGACGACGCGCCGAATAACAATCCGGGCCGCGCCAAAGAGCGGCAACTGTACGTGCTGAACCAAATGTTGGAACGCGGCTACATCAGTCGCAGCGAGCACGATCAATCCACGATCGCACCGCTCACGTTCTACGAGGCCGGGATCGATAAAGACTTCAACATCCGCTACACCCCGTATTTCACTGAACACGTGCGCCGCCAAATCGCCGAGCAATACGGCGACAAAGTCCTCTATGAAGGCGGACTGCGGATCGAGAGCACGGTCGATATCGAAAAGTACCTCGCTGCGGAACAGGCCGTGCGCGCCGGACTCGAGGCGCTCGACCAACGGCGCGGTTGGCGCGGCGCATTGCAACGCGGCATCGATCCGGTCACCGCGAAGTCGATCAATGAAGAAGTGCACCAGATCGCCACGGCCGAGGCGGGCGAGCGCAAATTTCATATCCCCGAGGCCGCCGAAGACGCATTGCGGGAAACCGGTCCGACCCCGTTACAACCGTTGCGCAATTATCGCGCGGTCGTCACCGCAGTCAGCGGACGCACGATCTCGATTCACGTCGGCCATAACGCCGGCACCATCGCCCCGGAACACGCGACCCGCGCGGGCGGCCGGATCCAGACCGGTGACGTGATTGAAGTCCGCACCCTCGGGAGCGACGGCGCGTATGAACTCGTCCAGACACCCGAAGTGCAAGGCGCGCTCTTCTCGATGGAAGTGAAAACCGGCTACGTGCGCGCCATGATCGGCGGCTACGATTATCGGCTCAGCGAATTCGACCGCTCCACCCAAGCGCTGCGCCAACCCGGCTCGTCGTTCAAACCATTCGTCTACGCCGCCGCGCTCGATAAAGGCTTCACCTACGACACCCCGGTCGCGGACGCGCCGGTCGCCTATCGAGTCGGCCATGAGGTCTGGGCGCCGAAGAATTACGGCGGCAAATTTTCCGGGATGGGTCACTTCGCCAGCCATATCGCCTTCTCGCGCAACGTCCCGACCGTGCGGATCGCACACTCCATCGGGCTGCATTACCTCACCGGTTTCTGCCGCAAGATGGGGCTGACCAATCCCTTCCAAAAATACCTCTCAATGGCGCTCGGTGCGAACGACGTCTATCTGCATGAAATGGTCAACGCGTATGTGAACTTCGGCAACTATGGCCGCAAGACGCCGGAGATCTTCATCACCAAGATCACCGACGTGACTGGCAAGGAAGTCTTCACGGCGCCGATCCTCTCCGACGAACCGCCGGCCACGGTCGTCGTGGACAACGGACGCCTCACCCCATCCAGCGACTTGAACCAAGACCTCTGGCAAGCGGCGCAACAGACGATCGAAAAAGACAAACTCGATCTCGATCCGCAGGAAATCCAAGTCCTGTACGGCGACCGCATTCCGGAAGGCTATGTCGTTACGCCACAGACAGCGCATTTGATCGTCGGCCTGATGCAAAAAGTCGTGAAGGAAGGCACGGCGCGCCGCATGTTAGCGCTCGGCAAACCGTTGGCCGGCAAGACCGGCACCACGAACGACGAGAGCGACACCTGGTTCATCGGCTTCACGCCGAAACTCGCGGCCGGCGTCTGGATCGGCTTCGACGTGCGCCGCCACTTGGGCCACGGCGAACAAGGCGGCCGCACCGCCGCGCCGGTGGTGTTGCAATATCTGCAAAGCGCGGTGAAAGACGATCCGCCGTTCGAATTCGAGCCGCCGCCGGGATTCCCCACCACGCGCATCGCGCAACTCTCCGGCGGCTCCGCAGTCTATTGGCACGGCGGCGTCCGCGAAGAATCGGAGACGTTGGAAGGCTACGAAGAAGACATCGCCGGCCGCCGCATGACCAATCCCGCGTCGGAGTATTTCATGCAGGATATGGGGGATTATTAGGGCGTGAGGCCTCCGTACGTGCGTAGGTACGTACGTCAATCGGATGATCCCTCAGCGACACGGGCCTCAAAATCCTCTCTATCGGCGTATCCCAGAAAGCGCATCATGGCCTCACCCTCGTTCCCGACCGACTCCCCTGCCGCCGCGGCCGGGCCAACTACCCAGCCCAAGCGAGGCCGTACTGAATAATCTTCCAATTGCTCGACGCCCATCATCCCGCCCACTAACTGATACGGGAATGCCTGTTCGAGATAATGCCAGGTAAACGGGACTTGGGACACGCTACTGGGATAACTGCCCGGCGCGACCCGCAGCCCGCGATTGCGAACCACGGCCATCCCCTCCCCATGTACATACGGAAACAGCTTGGCCATCTCCCCGGTCAGATGCGCTCCCCCGCTGGCCCCATCATGATGATAAAAACTTTGCCAGAACGACTCATCCGGCCGCCCTTCCACCGCAGCGACGCACTGGCCAAGCACCTCACAGGCCCCTCGCGTCCACCATTCCAGATCCCAATCGGCCCATTTGGCGACGCGATCGCGCAATTGGGTCCAATCCGCCGCTGTCCCCTCGATTAAGAATTCCGGAATGCCGCACATCGTCCATAGGGAAAAATTGAAAAATTCTTGCACCGCGCTGCACACGGCCAAGTCCGCGACCACTGCGGCCAAGTCATCGGTCGTGGAAAAACGCGCCGTCAGCGCCGCGCGCGCGCCGTCAAGTACGTGCTCCCGCGTCTTGCCCGCCAATTCCGTAACCATCCCCGGCCAGTCGTTATCAGGCGCTCCACGCCTAAACTCGTCGCGACGCACATCAACCGACTTTTTCCCGGGATGGGCAACAAAACAGGACCGCAATGCCTCCGCATCCTGTCGCACATGATGCCCTAATCCCTGCAGCAACGTGGTCCAGACTGCATCCGGACTCAGTCGCAACGGCAGATGTTCGTTAAATGCGGTGTCCGCGGCGGCGACCAATAGGTTGACATGTTTGCTCGGCACGACGGGTCCGGTCAGCCCCGCAGAGGCTTCGAAATCCGCTTTCAAGCGGGAATCGCTCAGCAAGCCACGCGCCTGCCGGGCTGCCTCCACTGTACGCAGTCGTTGTAGACGCGGCTCGACGCGATTGCCCCGTACGCGGGTGACGGGGACGGGATGCAGATTGGCCGACATGGTGATCCTCCTTATTAGATGATAGAAAACTCCCCACCAATAGGTCGGATAACAATATTGAGTCAAGCGACTTTTAGCTGTGCACTACGCGGACCACTACATCCATTCATACTCCGGCCCACTCCCTCCTTCGGGTGGCGTCAGGCGGCCGCCTTTCGCGGTGACCGCGCCGCAGTGGATACAATTGGTGGGATTGATGACCAACTCGCGCGCGCCGACTGCGCCGGGGCCCCATTCGTAGACCAGTGCTGGACACATATGGATCCAGGCCTCGCCGATGACCTCCGGAACTTTGGTGGCAAGACGGACGTGATTCGGTTGATTGTCGCGGCTCCGATTGCCCGCCGCGTGGACGCTGTCGAGTTTGTCGAACGTGAGTTGATTGTCCGGCTTCGGATAGGTCCGCGTCCCGGCAGATACGGGATGCGCGCTGTCGGGCAACGACGGACATTGGCCGCCGGGAAAGCGCCCGTTGGTGAGTGCGGCGAGGCCGGCGAGCATCGAACCGGCCACGAAACCGTGGTGAAAGACTTGCCGCATATTGCGCACTGCAGCCAGCTCCTTCCAAATGAAACTGGTGCGCACTGCGTGATCATAGGCCGACAGCGGATCGCGGGCATTGGCGTCGGACGGCGCTTGCAATGCCGCGAAGATCGCTTCGGCTGCGTAAATGCCGCTCCACATTGCGTAATGAATGCCCTTCAACGCAGGCACGTTGACGAAACCGGCCGAGTCACCGACCACGCATGCCCCGGGCACATGCAGCTGTTCCGGCAACGCGGCCAGGCCCCCTTCGGGAATCGTCTTCGCGCCCCAGCCTTGCTCGATCCGATGGCCGCCGGCCAGCATGGTGCGGAATAACGGATGCGTTTTCAGTTCCTGCAACAAATCGTGCACCGACAGCGAGGCATCGGCGTAATCGAGTCCGACCACGAGACCGAGCGAGATCCGGTTCGGTCCCATTGGATAGGCGAAACTCCCGCCGAACTCGCGATGCGCTTTACCCAAGCGCAGTGGCCACCCCATCGTGTGCACTACGGCGTCGAGCGGCTGCGGAACTTCCCACACTTCTTTCACCCCCAACGCATAAATCTGCGGCTGCGCGCGCGAGATTTTAAAATGTTCTAACGCCGACTGCGTCAAGTGGCCTTGCGTCCCTTCACCGAACACGGTGTATTGCCCGACCACATCCACACCCGGCTCGAAATTCGGCAACGGTTCGCCGCGCTGATTACGGCCCTTGTCGCCGGTCCGCACTCCGGCCACGCGCCCGTCGTGGACCAAGACTTTCATCCCCACCGTTTCCGTCAGGATCGTCACGCCGCATTCTTCGGCGCGCGCGGCCAACCACTTTCCCACTTGCGACAGCGACGCGACGAAGTTGCCATGATTGCGCATCGTCGGCGGCACCGGGATTGGGAACGCACGCTTGCTGGTGAGAAATGAGACGCGCTCGCCGGGCACGGGATTGCAAAACGGGAAATCGGTGTCCGCAAGTTTGGGGAACAGATGCCGGAATGCACTCGGATTCAAGACCGCGCCGGAGAGCAGATGCGCGCCGACGTATTTCCCCTTTTCAAGGATCGCCACCGGACACTCGCCGAGCCGCGCCTTCAGCTGGGGCGAAGTCTCCAGCAATTGCATCAGCCGAATCGCGCCGGCCAGACTCGCTGGACCCGCGCCGACAAACAACACGCCGACGTCGATGCGCTGGTCGGGCGGCAACGGTTCGGTCGCGATGAACTCCCCCGGTTGGACCGGCGGTGGATAATGGGCTGGGATGGATGGCATAGCGCAGCGGCTAACATGGCCCCGAACTGAGCGTCAATGATTTGGGTGAGAAGGCGGTTGACAGGCCGGCGACACGAGGGCTAGTTCACTGCACTAGTACATTTCACACCGGAGCAAGCGCGCCGAAGCAGCAGCGGAGACATGGCGCGCGGTAGGGATGAACGCAATGGGACCGAGCAGGGAGCATTGCGAACCAAAGGAGATCGTATGGCTGCTGGACTATTCCCCGCGCCGCATCCGATCCCAGGACGTTTCCTCAAGCACTTGCCACGGGGCGGCGTGCTCGTGCATGCCCCGCGCAGCCAACACACCATCCAATTCGGCATCCCGCCCGGCACGGTGAAAGACTCGATGTTGGCACCGGCGCCGTGGCGACCGCAGCTCTACGCCCTCGATGCCACACTGATGTTCGATGACCGCAGCGGACGCACGGCAGAGCCCGAGTTCCCCATGTATCATGGGTTTTTCATCGCCTCCGACTGCAAGGCTCCAACCCATTTCGCTATCCCACCGGCACTGCGCTCACCACTCGACACCGTCTTGCGCACATCCTACCTCGGACCGCAGTGGCCGACTTTTTCCCGTTTGGAATTGGCCCGCGAATATCCAGGCGGCGCCGCGACCGTGGGATTTCCCGACATGCCCGCGGAACTGCGCCATTGGGCCAAGATCCCGATCGACCAGATGCGCGTGCTGCACTCGATCCCAGCGGATGGATTATTTTTTGAAGGCGTCCAACTGTTCGCGTTGGACAACGGCCGCTTCCGACTGTTCGACGCCGGACACTATCTGGGCGACCTCGACGCGGTACTCTATCGTGACGCTGCCGAAAAACTGCCCCATGTGCCCGTCTCCGATAATGCCGCCAGCTTGGCCGCGCTGCGCGACGCGTTGGACGGCCGCGCGATGATCGTCCCGATCCATTCGAGCGACGGCTTCGATCCGACCGGAGAGACGTCGGGACATATGCTCTGGAATCGCGGACACGTCGTGCTCGTCGATCCCCCGGCGGACACGCGCGCATTCTTGCGCCAGCATGGCATTGCCGACTGGCGCGTGCGCGGCGTCCTGTTGACCCATGTCCATGGCGATCACGACAGCGGCACCCTACCCGCGCTGTTGGCGGGCGGCCGTAAGACCTTATGGACCACCGCCAGTATCCATCGCATGTGGCTCGATAAACTGGCAGCCCTGACGGCCGGCCGCTATCCGCGCGAGGGAATCGCGGGGTGGTGGGACTTCCAGCCCGTGCCGTTACTCACGCCGATCACGATCAACGGATTGCAGCTGGTCTTGCGACATGGATTTCATTCCAATATCGCGTTCGGCTACAGCGTCGTCGGACGCGACGGCGCCCCGCGTTTCAGCTTTTCCGGCGACACCTTCAACGACGCCGCCGTGTTCCAGCTCGTCACGCAAGGCGTGATTGCAGGACCGGCCCGCGCCGCCGATATCGTCCACGCGCCAATCGCTGCCGCATTGGCCGGCGGCGTCTCCGCGCACGAGTGCGGCACGCCACCGCTCCATACTCAAACCCCGCAACTGCAAGAGGCCTCCGCCGCTGCCGCCGCAGTCGGCGGACGCGTGGTGGCGTACCATGCCTCGCGGGCCAAACTGGCGGCCGCAGGACTGACCCCGTGGGGCGACGGCTTTGTCGGCGCCGTGGCCTTGTCGGATGAATCGGCATCCGAGTCGCCGCCGGCGCAACTCAGCACAATTCCGCTCTTTGCCGATCTTCCGGCCGACCAACTCGATCATGTGCACCGCAGAGCCACACGGCTCCATGTCGCGGCAGGACAACAGTTAACCCGGCAAGGCGCGCACGGCAGCACGTTGTATCTGTTAGTGCACGGCACGGTCGACGTCACGCGCCGGGGACGCCGCGGCTCGGTCCGACTCGCCACGCTGCATGGCGGCCTCATCGGGGAGGGCGCATTATTGGGTGAAACCCGCAACGCCACAGTCACCGCACGGGGCCCCGTCGAAGTCTTGCGCTGGACCGTCACACGAACACTCGCGCGGGAATTGGCGGCCATCGGTTTAGTCGATCGGATCCGCCGACTCCGCACGCACCGACAACACGCCATCCCAGGCCTGCGCCGCGCTCCGTTGTTAGCAGGCCTCGATCAAGCCGTGTTCGACGAATTATTATTGAACGGCACGCTAACTCGCGTGGCAAGCGGCGACACCGTCATTCGTCGCGGCGAAACCGACGACACCGTCTATCTGTTGCTCCGCGGAGGATTGGAAGTCGTGTCGAACGGCGACACCGACGCACCCGCCCCAGCGATCCCACTCCGCCCCGGCGCTGTCGTCGGCGAAATGGCGTTGCTCAGCCGGGGCCCGCGCACAAAAACGGTCCGCGCCGGCCGTCGCGGCGCAACATTGTTGCAAGTCCCCGGCCCCGCCATGCGCGACCTCCTCTACGCCCACCCCGCACTGGAACTGCGCCTCCAAGCACTCGCCCACAAGCGCGAATCCGCCAACGCCACCCGCACCGGGACGTAAGTCGTTGCCAGGCAAGCCGCGTTCCGCGCTGGGGCATTATCGATTCAAGAATTCACATATCCAGAAGTTTGCGAAAAACATCCAAATGGGGACAGGTACCTTCAAATACCGTATCGACAATGGTTTGAAGGTACCTGTCCCCACGCAAATGATGTTGTCGGACCGTCTATAGTAGTGAGGCGCGGGGCGGAATCCCCTCCGCGCTGCCGCGCTGCGGGGACTAGGGCGCCCACCACCCGCCTACGGCGGGCGGTGCCGGTCGCCCGTCGTCGAACCGCTCGTTGACGTGAGGCGCGGGGCGGAATCGAACCGCCGTGTATCGGTTTTGCAGACCGATGCATTACCACTTTGCTACCGCGCCATTCAGCCTCCGCCGAAGCCGAACCCGCCTCTGGCGATGGCCCTCGCTTGACTCTTACGTCACGCTCTGCGATCTACTCGCGAAATTCCAGAGCAACGTCAAGAAAAAGGAATCGTCGGACGTGCCAATATGCGGAACAGACGTATGAACGCGCGTGGGTGGGGGCCCACACCGTGGGACGCTGGGATAGGGGGGACCCGCTCTTGCAGGAGGGAAGGGTTGCCCCTTCCCTCCTGCGTCCCACGGTGTGGGCCCCCACCCACGCGCCGCCGGCTCAGGCGACGATCCTTTGACATCGCACGGGTCTGCGCTCTCGCGCTGTTTTTCGCACTCTGCGGATGCGCGTCGACTCCGTCCGGGCCTGCTGCGACGAACGCGTCAACGGCTCTGACGACCACGCCAGCGGCCGGCCCCATCCCCGGGCTCACAGCCGCCAGCCTTTACGGCGTCTATTACGGCGAATGGGACCATGCGCTACTCCAAGACGTGACCGGCAAAACGAGTCGGCGTCGCTATGACTTGCTGATCGTCCACCCCGACACCAATCTCACACCGACGCATGTCGCCACACTGCAAGCCGCCGGCATCACCGTCCTTTGCTATCTCACCGTCGGCGAAGACGACACGCTCCACACGGCCGCTGCCAGCGACGGGCGTTCCGGTCCGGCGGACGGCTACGCCAGTTGGTATTACGACGCCGACCAAAACGGCCGCCCCGACCAAAATCCCGATTGGGGATCGTATTACACCAACGCGTCCGATCCCGCGTGGCGCGCCGCGCTGCGCAGCTATCGGAACAGCGGCGACCAACATTGGTATGGCACCGACTATCTGCTGAACACGCTGCACTGTGACGGCCTCTTCCTCGACACCATCGGCACCGTTCGCCCCGCCGCCTGGGGTGGACGCTACTCCGCGGGGCTCGGCGCGATGCTCGACCTGATCGCCGAACTCCGCACGCAGCTCGGCCCCAATCGGCTGCTGGTCATCAACCGCGGTCTCTTCTATTTCGACCCCTACGACGCCGCCGCGAACCCCAACGGACTGCAAGAAATCACCCCCGCGATGCGCGATCGACTGCGCGGCTTGATCAACGGTCTGCTCTACGAAGAATTCATGCAGGAAGAGCATCGCGATCAGTGGGCCGCGCGCCTGAATGCCGAGGCACAACAACCTGACGGCTTCACCGTCTTCGCCCTCGACTATCTCCCCCGCGACGCAGCCTCCACCTGCGCCACCGAGCGCGCCCTCGGCTGGCTCCCCCACCTCAGCACACCGGCACTAGACACCTTCACGCACGTGGTGAGGGAGGAGTGTCCTTGACGCTCAGCAACGCTTTCAGTACTGGCTCGGAGCAGATATGTCGCCCGGGTGGCGAAATAGGTAGACGCATGGGACTCAAATGGGATGGGTCTCCTCCGCGGCAACGCGGAGGTAATAAACTGGGTGAATTCGGGGAAGCCTAGAGCGGCGTGCCGCCGTATGGTAATCCCGAGCCGAGCTGCGAAGGGCTTTGGTTTCGCAGAAGGTGTAGAGACTAGGGGGTGAGTCCCAACAATACTCCCCCACAAGCGCCCAGCCCGCCACCGGCGGGAAGAGATAGTCCAACCCAAGAGGAAACTCTTGGATCGTTGTAAAATCCCAAGGACCGCAAGGTCCATGCCGGTTCGAGTCCGGCCCCGGGCACCGCGTGTGGAAGATTTATTGTTGCCGCATCAAGGCGTTGCGCGTTCGTCGGTTTTGGTGGGGACCATATGGGGACCACGGCCGCTGCGAGTGGGTGTGATCATGTCCAAGCAGTGCCAGCCGCTGGCGGGAAGGCCGGTCATCTCGGCAATGGTACGGGTGAGGCGTGTGCCATAGAGGGCGTGGATCAGTGGGTAAACGGACCAATCGCATTGGAGCGCGGCGCGGAACAAGAAGTGGAGCATTCTGATTGGTTCGCAGTCGAATCGGACGGCAGCATCGTGGGCGATCCGTTCAACCACGCGGGCTTGCGGAATATACCCGCAACCGTTGACCAGCAGAAAGTCGGACTCGGTGCCATCCATGGCTGGCGGCGCTTGGAAGCCAATCAGTTCCGGTTGATGAGTGAGGACGTGGAGCACGAACTCACGCCCGATCAGCTCCGTCAATCCTTCATGCAATCCGCGGAAAAGATGCCCATGACGAATGCCGGATTGGACAACGCGTTCGGACACGATGCAATCATCCTGACCGCACGCGTAGGAATAGAGGACGCCGGAAAGCAAATGGGCCATTTCGTGACCGGCAGTCATCAAGAATTCATTACAGGCACGGCGACAGACAATCGCCGCGCCCCACACCAAGATCGTGACACCTCCGATTTCCTCAAGCGACACCTCCGATCCGCGTTCGATTAATGCTTGGAACATCTCGATCTCGTCAGATGCGGGGGTGAGAATGCGGTCACAGGCCTCCCATCGTGCGGTGCGAACGCCGAGCTGTTCGAGAAAATATCGGGCCCCGACTTTCAGTGCCGCGACGATGCGCGCTTCTGGTGAAGCGGCTGGTGGTGGCGCAAAGGCGACCGCGAGCACGGTCGCACGACGAGTCCGGTGGGCGGTGATCGCAGCGAGATGCCGCGAAGCTGTTGGTGTGATGTACCGCTCCGGCAGGCGCAGTGGTGCAGGTGGTGTCGTGAAAGTCGGCGTTGAGGTGGCGCGTAGCAACGTGGAGAGGCGGGCTGGCGCCGTGCGACGACGCTGCATGGCCGGATGGATAGCGATGTCGAGCGCGCGGGACATGTCGTGGTTCTCGGCGAGTCAAAGAAAAAGTTGCTCGTCGCCTTGGAGCCGATACACCAATTGAATGGGCTGATTGCCACCGAGTGGCATGCGCCCGAGCCGCGCATTGAAGTGGGCGCCTCCCCTACTGCGCCGGAACCGGCGGTGGCGGTGTAGAGGGGGTGCCTTCACCGTTATCGGGAGGCGGTGTGGACGGGGTGCCGCCGCCTTGGCCTGAATCACCGGGCGTGCCGGGTTGATCGGGCGTCGGCGGGACACCGCTATCGTCTCCCGGAGGGAGTCCTGGGGAGTCTGGGATGGCGGTCAGCACCGTATCGCGCCGCGGGATTGTCACCAGCGCGTGACCGGTCTGCGGAGACAATTTTAAGACTTCCAATGTGGTCATACAGCCGAGTGCTTTCGCCGGCCCCATATTTTGATCCAGCGGACTGAGGCACAGCGCGGAAGGAATCGTGGTTTGACCATCGCCGCTGGTGACATCGAAACACGCGCGTTTCGGCAGACCCTGTGTCACGAGAAATCCAGTGAGGCGATAGATACAGCCGGTGTGGAAATCCTGCACCGCGCGACACGGTTGGAGACTCACGACCAGGCCTTCACCGGCGATGACGTCACTGTACGTACACGCCATCGGCTTCGGCGCGGGCATGGGCGGAATCGTCGGTTCCGCACTCCCGGTTCGCGCCGACCCTGCGCGGGGCATTCCGATACACCATACGGCCAAGAGCATGGTCCCCAACCACAAGATGCGATGACGCTGCGGCATTGCGGCCTCCTGATGTTTCTCTGCTGCGTGATCTGAACACCACTGAATACGCACGTATCACGGAATCGGGAAAAAACAACCCGGTATCTGCAGAATATGTTGCGCACGACCGGCCCTGATACGCTACACTGCCGCACAACGCTTATGAATCTCCCTATGCTATTCCAGTCCGAGACGTGCGTGGTGATCGACAAGCCGGCGGGGATGCCGGTGCAGCGGCATCCACAACACCATGCCGCAACGATTGAAGATCAAATGCCAGGATGGCTGCCGGTGCATCGGTTAGACAACGAGACTTCTGGATGCCTGTTGTTGGCAAAAACGCCGGAGGTCTATGAAATGCTGCGGGCGCAATTCGAACGGCAATTGGTCGCGAAGACCTATCTCGCCATCGTCCATGGGCTGACACCAGAGACGTTCGCTGTCGAAACACCGATCGCGCATCATGCCCGCAAAGAACACCGCATGGTCCCGGCCGTGCCCGGCGCGCAGTTCCGCGGCCAACCGCAGGCGGCACGCACGGAAGTCACGACGATCCACCACTATTACCCCAACGCGGCACGGCCGGTGGCACTCTCATTAGTCCGGATCGTCATCCCCACCGGAGTGCGGCACCAAATTCGCGTGCATCTGAACCTCCACGGCTTCCCGATTGTCGGCGATAAACTCTACGGCAAGCGGGTGTTACACTCACAATTCACGATGCCACGGCACTTGCTCCATGCACATCGCCTGACCTTTACGCCGCCTGAGGGCGAGGCCCCGGTCACCGCAGAGGCTCCATCCCCGGATGATTTTTCTCTTTGACGGCTCAAGCGAAGCAACTATCTCTCCGCATTGCCGATAACCACACTATGGCAAGTTTGACCTCCACTGCCGGCCTTGGACGCCGCGCCACGCTGATCGATCCGTTGGCCCCACTCCGTGGGCTCCGAGTCGGTGTGCATTACGGGACGAATCGTTACGTAGAAGAACACGGTCGAGCACGGGCCAGCGTGGCATCGTTTGAGATCGTGGCGAAGACGGATCGCGGTCTCACGGTGGGACGCGACGAAATGGCGGCACGTTTTGCGGACCTATGCGCGGCCGCGACGCAGCAGACGCCGACGATTTCGTTCATTCCATTGACGCGGAGTCGCCACGCCCGCGATCCGGGCGATACGTTGCAGCGCCAAGGCTACACGCACGTATGGGACGTCACACTGGGCGGCCAAGCAGAGCGGTTCCGATTAGTCAGCGACGCAGCTAGTGCTGAAATGGTCGCGTCTGGCATGTGGCTCTACGGCGGTTTCGATGCCCGCCAGCCGTTGCATTTATTTCGCTCGTTGCGCGAATTGCGCTTCACTGCGAACGCGGACCCGACGCATTCGGATTATCTCGGCCTGCATCGCGCCGGCGTCGTCACGTGTTTTCGCACCGGCCGGAGTCGGGGTGCCATCCGGGAAACGGTGACGCATGAATTGTTCCACACCCTTTCATGGGGTGCCCGCGACAGCCGCTTGATCCCGCGCGCGCTGTGCCTGACGATGGAATTAGACGGCGACGATCTGCAATCCGGCCCATTGCAGCGGGATAATTACGCCACTGCGCAACTCGAAGAGCAATGGGCGCAGACCGGGATGTACTGGGCGCGCCGCCAAAATGGTCGCGGCGCAATTTATCCGCATCGCTTTGCGCTGGTCGAAGCAGCACTGCGCGGCGTGTTCGGATAGACCTACGTAAGATTTCCAACGCACTATCCCTGTAAAAATCGTTCCGCATCGATCGCGGCCATACAGCCGGTCCCGGCGGCGGTGATCGCTTGGCGATACGTGTGGTCTTGCGCGTCGCCGCAAACGAAGACGCCGGGGATATTCGTGTGCGTCGAGCCGGGCTTGGTCTGCAAATAGCCGACCGCGTCCATCTCGAGACTGCCCGCAAAGAGCTGCGTGTTCGGCTGATGCCCGATCGCGATGAACACGCCATCCGCAGCGTGGTCGCTCAACGCGCCGGTTTTCAGATTTTTCAAACGCAGTCCGGTCACTTTGTGCTGCTGCACGTCGAAGATTTCGTCGACGGCGCTGTCCCAAATGAAGCGGATTTTCGGATGGTGCGTGGCACGGTGTTGCATCGCCTTCGAGGCACGCAACTGATCACGGCGGTGGACGATCGTCACGGTGCGCGCAAATTTGGTGAGAAACGTCGCCTCTTCCAACGCGGTGTCGCCGCCGCCGATCACGAAAACGTCTTGGTCACGGAAGAAAAATCCGTCGCAGGTGGCACACGCCGAGACGCCGTGGCCCATCAACTGCGCCTCCGACGGGATGCCGAGCAACTTCGCCGACGCGCCGGTCGCAACAATCAGCGTCTGCGTCTGCCACGACTTGAGCCCCGCGTGCAGCGTGAACGGACGCGCGCCGAGTTCCACGCGCTCGATGTGGGCCTGCACGAACTCCGTCCCGAAATGCGCGGCTTGTGCACGAAACAAGTCCATCAGCTCCGGACCCATGACGCCTTTCGGAAATCCGGGATAGTTTTCGACCTCGGTCGTGATCGTCAGTTGTCCGCCCGGCTGGCTGCCTTCAATGACCAGCGGCTTCAGATCGGCGCGCGCGGCATAGATCGCCGCCGTACACCCCGCCGGACCACTCCCTAAGATAATGACGTTATGCATAGGCCCTCGCTAAAAGAACTTCTCCATATGGACCGGGCACAGGCCCAGTGTTTTTAAATACGCGCGCACGTCCTGAATCATCTCACCGCGACCGCAGAGATACACGTCCAGGTCCTTTACTGTAGTAATGCGCTGCGCCACGAGTTGCGTCACGCGGCCGACGACACCCGACCACGTCGCGCTCGGTTGTGACAGCGTCGTGACAAAATGAAAATTGGCATGCGCGGCGACGAGTTGCTGCCATTCGTCTTGGTAATAAACGTCCGCGTCGTGCCGCAGGCCCCAATACAACGTGACTTGGCGGTCGGTGCCGCGGGCCAACAACGAGCGGAGCATCGAGCGAATCGGGCCGATGCCGGTCCCGGTGGCGACGAAAAGGTAATCCCGCGTGCCGCGTTCATCGAGCGTGAACGAGCCGAGCGGGCCACGCAACGTGAGCACTTGCCCCGGATGGAGATTGAACAGAAACGACGATCCGGCACCGCCAGGAACTAAATTCGCGACCACGCCGAGGTAGCCGGTCTCGTGCGGTGGGGTGCAGAGCGAATAGGCGCGGGTGATCGCGGGCCGCGAGTCGTCGCCGGGATCGACGACGATATTGATATATTGTCCCGCGTTGAATGGCACGCGCGTCGGCTGCAGCGGACGAAAGCGAAATTCGCGGACGTGCGGCGTCAGTTGATGAAACGCGAGGAGTTCAGCCGTAATGGTCGGAGGCGGCATGGCCGCAGTCTTTTACTGAGAGTCCCTAGAGGGGCGCAAGGAGAAAGGGCGTCACGCGATCGGTGTGGACCGATCGCGTGACGAGGGGTGGGAAGGTACAGGGATCAAAAACCTTCGGCCGTGGCGAATGGCGCCGGGACCACAGGGTTCACAGGGGGTGGCGGGGCAACCAGCTCCACCACGGCCGGAAAGACACAATGGAAACGCGCGCCGGCCCCGGGGATACTTTCGACCCAGAGCCGACCGTCATGCAAATTCACAATCTCGCGCGCAATCGCGAGCCCAAGACCAGTCCCCTTGTAGCCGTCCACGTCGGCCTGCCGCGCCAGCTGCGTATAGTGATCAAACAGCATCGCCGCGCGCAACGGATCGATGCCAGGACCGTCGTCGCACACCGAGAGCCGCACCTCTCCCATGTCGCGACACGCCTCGATCCGCACCTGCGCCGAGGCAAATCGAAGCGCGTTGCCGATCAAGTTGTGGAGGACCTGCACGAGACTATCCGGGTCCGCCTCGATCTCGGGGAGGTCCTCTTCCAGCTCCAACGTAAGTTCCAGGCCGCGGGCCTTTGCTTGGTGCTGAAAGTCGTCGCGGACCTGTTCGAGGAGTGGGGAGAGCGACACCCGGGTGCGGGTCAGACGGACACGGCCCGAAGTCAACCGACTGAATTCCAAATGATTCTGAATCAGACGGAGCAACCGATCACACTGCCGTTCCGCCGTGGCCACCCACGTGGCCTGCGTGTCGGTGAGTGTCCCCCCCACTTCTTCGCGTAAATTGGCCAACGCGGCCTTGACGATGGCCATCGGACTGCGCAGCTCATGAGAGAGGGTGCTGACCACTGCCTGCATTTGTTCGCGCCCTTCGGCCATATGTTACTTTATACGGCACATTGGGGAGAAACATGAGCACGGCCCGGCTGTAATAACTAACCGGCTGTAACGCCAATGCATTAGGACTGCATTAGGTGGGTTTGGTCGCTTCGTCCGGAGCCTCGGGCAAATGTAACACGCTGCGGGCGAGGGCTTCCATTTGCGCGCCGGTGAGACGCTGTTCATGATCCGGGTCAGACAGCAGGAGTCGTTCAGCCATCGCATGCAGCTGGGCATTTTCTCCATCGCCGAGCTGTTCGGCGGACAGAGGTCCCGCCGCGTCGCTGTCGATCCCCTGCTGCAACCGCATCAAGCCCACGAGTCCCCGATTAGTGACCCGATATGGCCCCTCGGAGCCGCGAAAGTGGGCCTGCGCCAGCGACCAAAGGCGCTCGAAATCCTCTGCCTCTCTGACCTCGGCTTCTTTACGGGCCCGTACGACCTGGCCCGCGCTGGCCGCCAGCCCCAACAGCGCCACCGCCGCGACCGCCATCAACACCACTCCACCAATCAGGTACCCCGCAGCCACTGCGGGCGAGAGCGGGGGTGGACCAGCATAGTCGACATCTTGCATACTCGCGCTGATCGGAAACGCATCGAGGGCTTGGGCCTCCGGCGCTGTGAAGGCTACGCCCGAACCCAGCCCCACTGCCAACGCCAACGGTCCGGACGCAAACCGGACCCCGGTCGGGCCGGCAATGCGCACCAGATCAGGAAAACCGGGCGGAAGCGCCGGCAACGACGGGGCAACGATTGCATCCGTCGCACCCTTCTCCGTCGTGACAACGGTCGGTCCCCGACCACGAGCGTCTACCCGTGGTGGACGCGGTTGATGCACCAGCCCACGAGCCCTCTCCCCATGCGCCCGCGGCGCCCGCTGCCATGCCCTCGCAAATCCATTCGCCTTCATCAGTGAGATCTCCTTTGCACTCCCCACCCTCCATTGCGTACGTCACGCTCGCGCCCTCGTCAATTCATTTGCTGGGGACAGGTACCGTCGGATGCGCGAAAAATGGGCATCCGACGGTACCTGTCCCCCTGCGATACATTAACAACGGGGCAGCCATTTGAGTCTATATCGGACATCCGTCGAAATACTTGCGTCGGACGGCTGGCACACGGCTTGCTCTCTTGAGACGCCGATGGGCATTGGCGCATGGCCGGTTGGGGAACGACCGCGGGAAAAAATGGTGGCGCATGGGGCACGCGCGTTGAGCGACGCCGAATTGATCGCGATTCTGCTCCGCAGCGGCACGCGCGGGCAGTCGGCGTGCGATGTCGCGCGAGAATTGCTTACCCACTGCAGCGGACTGCATGGACTGATGGGCGCGGAGCTTGACGAAGTCGCGACCGTGCCCGGCGTGGGGCGTGTGAAGGCCGTGATATTAGCCGCCGCGATGGAACTGGCACGCCGTTGGGCCACGGCGCAGCCGTCCGCGCCGCCGGTGCTCGACTCGAGTGAAGCGCTGTTCATGCGCTATCACCCGCAACTGCGCAGTCGCGGCCGCGAACATTTCGTCGCCGTCGCGCTCGATGGGCGGCACCGATTGTTGCGCGAGCAATGGGTCAGCGCCGGAGATCGCGGCAGCGCCGTGGTTCCGGTCCGCGAACTCTTCGCCGCCGCCCTCGCCTGTCGCGCCGGCGCGTTGGCTGTGCTCCACAATCATCCGAGCGGCGATGCCGCGCCGAGCGCAGACGACCATCACGTGACGGAACACCTCGCTGCTGCGGGTCGCTTCTTGGACATTCCGTTGCTCGATCATTTGATCATCGGCGACAGCGACTACTTCAGCTTCCGCGACGCCGGTCTGCTCGGGTGATCGGGCGGGTGTTCGAAATTCAAACGCGAGCGTTCGGGAATCGAACGGCGTTACGTGCGTAAGTGCGTAGGTCCGTACGTCTTGGAACCAAGTGGATGCCTCGTGACGCACGCATCTACGTACGTACGCACCTACGCACGGTCAGAACATGGCACACCCCTTGCTCTCATACCACACGATGCTCGCGACGATTCACAGTGCGGGACTGCATGGGATCGAGGCCTTTCCGGTCACGGTCGAGGTCGATCTGGCGGCGCATGGATTGCCGGGCTGGCATTTGGTCGGACTCCCGGAAACCGTCGTGCGCGAAAGTAAAGATCGCGTCACGTCGGCATTGCGCAACGCCGGTTTTCAGCTCCGTTATCGGAAGACGACAATCAACCTTGCCCCGGCGCGGCGGCGCAAAGTCGGCAATTACTTCGACCTCCCGATCGCCCTCGGTTTGCTGACTGCGGCACAGTTGCTCTCGCCTACGCACACCGCGCCGTTGCTCTGCGTCGGCGAATTGCTGCTCTCCGGCGAGTTGCAAGCCATTCCCGGGGCGCTTTCGCTCGCGCTGTTCGCGCGCGCCCATGGCGCCGTCCTCGTCGCGCCGGCCGCGAACACGCCGGAGCTGCAACTGGTCCGCGGACTGCGCTACTTCGCTCCGCACACGCTCGGTGAACTCGTGACACAGTTGCACGATACGACGCCCCCCAGCGTGGCCGATCCGCCGCCCTTCACCACCCGACCACCCGCGCTCGATATGGCCGACGTGCAGGGCCAACCGCTCGCGCGCCGCGCCCTCGAAATTGCGGCCGCCGGCCATCATCATCTCCTCTTCCTCGGTCCACCAGGCAGCGGCAAGACGATGCTCGCGGCCCGGCTCCCCGGACTCTTGCCGCCACTCCATCCCGATGAAGCGATCGACACGACGCGCATCTACAGCGCGATGGGACGACTGAACGGCACACCGCTGATCACGACACGTCCATTTCGCGCGCCGCACCACGGCGCCAGCGCAGCAGGACTGGTCGGCGGCGGATCGGTGCCGGAGGCGGGCGAAATCACGCTCGCGCATCACGGCGTCTTGTTCCTCGACGAGATCGCGGAGTTTCGGCGCGACGTGTTGGAAGCGTTGCGCCAACCGCTCGAATCGGGACAGATCACCGTCTCGCGCGCCGGCGTCCACGCGCATTTTCCCGCTCGCTTCTTGTTCGTCGCCGCCGCCAACCCGTGCCACTGCGGATACCTCGGCCATCCGACGGTCGCGTGTCAGTGCACCTTGGCGCAGATCCAACACTACCGGCGGAAACTCTCTGGCCCATTGCTCGATCGGATCGACTTGCATATCGGTATCGGTCCGCTCCCGGCCGACGACATGCTCAACACCCGCCCGGCGGAATCCTCGGCCGTCGTGCATGCGCGGGTCCTCGCGGCCCGCGCCCGACAGGCAGCGCGCTATCACGCTCTTCCTGCGGCCACCAACGGCGCGCTCTCCGCTGCGGAGACGCGGCGTTGCTGTGCGCCGGCGCCCGAGGCCCGCCAATTGTTGATCGCCGCGATCGAACGCCACGGTCTATCCGCCCGCGCGTACGATCGCGTGCTCCGCATCGCGCGCACCATTGCCGACTTGGCCGACGACGACACGTTGGCTGCCCCATACGTCGCAGAGGCGCTGCAATACCGCGTGTTGGATCGGCCACTATGAAGCACGCCACGATCGAAGATTTGCTTGGAATGCCTGCAAATTCTGCCTATACTGTAGGCATGAAACAAAAACTGACGGAGCAGTATACGATCCGCAACATCCCGGCGGCATTGAATCGCACACTGCGTCGTCAAGCCGAGGAGTTGGGGAAGAGCTTGAATGACGTGCTACTGCGCGCCTTGCACCGCGGCGCTGGATTATCCGATGAGGCGACCGAACACGACGACCTCGACTTTCTGATCGGGAGCTGGGAGACCGACACGCGCGTGGAGCAGGCGCTGCACGCGCAACGCACCATTGACCGCACGATGTGGCGATGAGACTCGCGATCGACACCAATGCGTATGTCGCCGTGTGCAAAGGGAGCCCGCACGCCATCGCCGTGATGCGCCGGGCAACGGCTATTCTTGTCCCCTTTGTCGTGGTGGCGGAACTGCGGGCCGGATTTGCGTGCGGAACGCGCACGACCCGCAACGAACAAATGCTAACGCGATTTCTGAACACCGAGCGCGTCGGGATCCTCTACGCGGACGACCAGACCAGCCATCACTATGCGCGGCTGTATTATCAGCTGCGGCGCCAAGGTACGCCGATCCCCGCCAACGACCTCTGGATCGCCGCGTTGGTCAGCCAACACACACTCACCTTGCTCAGCACCGACCGCCACTTCACCCACCTCCCCCAGCTGCCGCTGGTGCGCGAGCCACGTTGACCAGGCGCCCCAGACCCAAAACACTCGCGTGAAATGGGACTTGCCCCCTCCCGCCGTGCCGAGTATGAGCCCGCTGCGTTCAACCAACCACCATGAGGAGGCCCCATGAAACTCTATCTCTTCCCACCATCCCCGAATGCGTACAAGATCCAAGCGGTCGTGAACGAGCTCGGGCTCACGATCGCCACTGAAACGGTCGACTTGCTCAACGGCCAACAACGAGCGCCGAACTACGCCGCGCTCAATCCCAACTTGATGATGCCGACGTTGGTCGACGGCGACTTCGTCTTGTGGGAGTCGAACGCGATCATGCAATATCTCTGCAGCCGGGCGCCGGGCCAAACCTTATGGCCGAGTGAGCCGCGGGACCAAGCCGACGTCAGTCGGTGGCAATGTTGGCAGCTCGCACACTGGATGCCGCCGTGCGGGACGTATTTGTGGGAAAACATGGTCAAAGCGATGATGGCCGACCACGGCGCACCCGACACCGCCGCGCTGGCCCAAGCCGACGAGCGCTTTCATCGCTTTGCACCGGTGTTGAATCAGCAACTGAAAGGCAAGACCTGGTTGGTCGGCAACTCCGTGACCCTCGCCGACTTCGCGATCGGCGCCCCGCTCCATTATGCGGATGCCGCGAAGATCCCGTTGGCACAATATCCGGAGATCCAACGCTGGTACGCCGGACTGGCCGAACGGCCGAGTTGGCGGAAAGCGATACCGCAATTCGGAATCAAGCGGTAGGAGTGCGCGGAGCGCGTTTTCCCGACAGAGTAATGACCGGCGCGAGGACAGCGACCTCTTCGCGCGGCACCGCAGGCAACAACGTGGCCAGTTCATCCTGTAGTTGCACGATGAATGCCGGTGAATGAGTCGCGCGCGCGGCATGCAGCGCGCGGGTGGCGGCTTGGGCCGCCTCGATGGGCAGGTTCCACGCGGCATACAAGCACGCGCGCATCGCCGTGAAACGGGCCTCGGTGCGGGCGCGCCACAGCGGTGTCAGCGGCGTTTCCGCGAGCCGCGCGAGGATCGCCGCAAAGCGCGTATCGGCGGCCTGGTAATAGGTCGGCGCATCCAGACCGCGCACATGAGGAGCGGCTTGCGCGATCGATTGCAGCCCGCGCGCCACGAGCGCCTCGCCCTCGGCCCACTCGATCACGCCCGGCGCCTCCCGTCTGGCCACCAGACGCGCCACTTGGGCATAGCCGGCCAATTCGCCGTTGATCACATCCCGCAGCAGCGTTTGGCTCGTGGCATCGTACAATTCCGCGACGACTTGTCGTTCACTCGCCAAGAGTCGTGCGACGAGCAGTGACTGCTGAGCGACCGTCATGAGGCGCGCGGCCTGCGCCACCGACCAGGCCCGACAGAGCCGCGCAAAGGCACGGTACGCCACGATCACTTGGTCGGTCGGCGGTTCTTGCAAAAACGCGTGCACGATCGCTATGGCCAAATCGCCGGCTAGTAGAAACGACGTCGTCGCGCCGCCGCGATCATCCCGCAACAATTCCGTCGCGGCCTGGGCAAAAAACACCTTCATTTGCTCCGCCCCCAGTCGGGCGATATCGCGCGTCAACCCGTGGAGTTTCGGATGTTCGCCACACAGTGTCCGCAACCCCCGCTCGACGCCTTCATACGCATGCACTGCCGCACCCCACTGCCCCAAATTCGCCGCCAGATCGCCGCTCCACCAACTCAGCTCCCACGCCCGATCCATCAGACCGCGTTGCTGACAACGTCGGATCGCGGGCGGAAGCTCGTCAAGGAGCCGACTACTCGCGCGCGTGGAACGCGCCCACCACGGCGCTGCCAACGTATGCGCCCCCTGCCCCGCTAAGTCGGTCGCGATCCGACGCAGCAGCTCGTTCCGCTCCAGCCCGGCCTGCAACGCAATCGCCGCACTTCCCTGCCGCCGCCCCGCATTCACGGCCCGCCCGAACAGATGATCCGCAGCGTGCAGCTGCCCACCATCCCGCAACGCCCGCGCCCGTTCGAGCCATTGTTGGGGAGAGCGACCGGAGGATTTCGTCGAACGAGTCATATGCGCAGCACTACATCACCGACGTCGTCGCCGTCATCTTCCCGTTCATCGCTCCACAGCGAGGACGAAAACGGATCCACCAGCGCGGCGCGCTCGGGAGGAACACGGTACCAGAGATCGAGATATTGAGAATCCCCGTGCGACCAATCGGACGGGACCGTAAAATCGTCGACGACAAGACGGTCCACTAAGAGCCAGCGGTATTGCTCTCCGAACTGCGGACAATAATAGAGCGGGTCGAGGGATGGGCCGCAACCATTAATCGCGGCCGAGTCGTCATAGGCACACAACAACCAACCACCCAGTGCCACATTGCGGGACAATGCATCCCAGGCCCGCATCGGAACAAGCGGTGCGTTCGAAATAGGGTCGGGCACCGTGTTCCAGATGACGATATCGGCCGCGACTGAGTCGGGCGCCGTGTTGTATTGCGCAAATTGGCCGGCGTCCATCGACAAGCCGAGCGCCTGCAACGTTCCGCGGACATACTGCAGTGACATGCGATCCATGTCGACACTCATGACCCGCAACCCCGCGGCGAGTGCCGTCGCCACGGTGGATGGACGACGACCGGTACCATATTCCATGACGACCGTCTCTGCGGGCGATCGGTCGCCACGCAGCAAGTGCAGCAATGCCGCCAGCCGGGGAAACGGTCCGTTCGCCCACAACGCCCATGCGTCGGAGCCGGCATCTCTCGCATGTACGCTGTCCCAAAATTGATCCGGCCCCATGGCGGTGCGCCACACCTTGGCCAGCGCACTTTGCGCAAACGGGATCGCCGGCGACCAGGCGCGCCGCGGGCGACAGTGTTGCACGGCATACGTGCGATGGACATATGCGGAGTGCGCATCGGGATAATCATAGCGATCCGGCGGAAAACACAGGCTATGGCGGATATGCGCCGGGACGCGAAGAGCGTCGGTCTCACGATAGAGATTCACGCGGACCGGGACGGCAGGTGTTCGGCCGGCCGGTGGCGGCAACGACGGTTGAGCCGCATGCGATCGGCATCGAAGCCAGAGGCGTGGCATCCACATATTCAAGTTATCGCGCGTCGCAAAAAAAAGTTGCTCCCAGCGCCCGGACAGGTCGTATGTGTTGGCACCGCGCACCGCAACACGCCCTTGATAATTCCCGCTTGCACATGTCGGATAATTATCAGTATGACATACGGATCATGGGCATTCGTCCTCAACCAACACGCGACGCGTTCCACTGGTGCCGAGCATGGATCGCGCGGCGTCTGGCCGCTGGCGCACCGATGCGGGCCACTACCCTGGGGCACCTGACAAAAACTCCTGAACAGAGTCAGATATGGGTCAGCGCCTGGAATGTCCATCCTAACTATCGCAAACACGGAGACGAGGTCACCGATTCTTTGCACCCCACCATTGCCTTAATCCCCCGGGAGGGAAAGGGATGGCTCATGGCGTGTGCCTCCAGTGCTTACGATACCGTCTTCCAGGTCGCCCCCGCGAATGTCCTGAAAACCAGGGCCGGGCGTAGCTTCATAGCGAAGTTTGCGGATGGAGCACTCACGGTCGCATTGCAACTCCCAGTTGATTCAACACCGATGTTCTGGAAAATGGAGCACGCCATCTTGCACCAAGAAGCCAGAGAGCAACTCCATTGGCATCGGCAACGCGATTGGAATGCGCGCGAGGTAACTGCCGCCTTGGCCAACAGATGGCAGAGACGAGAACGGTTTTTTGACGGACAGATGGTTGGAACCCTGCGGCTTGGTGTATCCAACATGGGATGGTATCGTGCCGTCAACCCGCACTGGGCTCGACATATCCTCAGCGCCGCGCTGCTATTCGACCTTTCGCAACACGATCTGATCCCCGAGCAGTTGCTGTTGCCATCGGCGGTAGCCAATGCGGCGGCAAATTTTGACGTGCAATGCAGTAACATCGAGCCCACTCCGCCCGAGCTCGAACGCCTTGCTAACGACGTGAGCGCGCAGGCTTTCACGATGTTCGGCATCGACGCCGGCCCCTTCGAGGGAGGCATTGTCAGCCACGGCAAGGACCTCGACGTCTTCTCTGCGGATTGGCCCGGCCTCGCCACACTGACGTCGGAAACAGCGTATCCGGATGCGGCCATGCAGCAAAGCGTCGCGCTCTATCTGCTGCGTCTCCGAGAGATCGCGGCCCATCACTTTCTCGCCATCCTCCCACGTGTCGTACGGCTCGCCGAAGGGGAACCATCGCCGTCACTCCGATCCCGTTGCACTCAGATGGACGCACAGTTGGTGCCGTACTTGCACTATCTACGCGACACATGGCCAGACGAGAATCCCGATTGGCAGACGGCCCGTGGTCTGGTGGCAGCAATGATAGCCGCGTCGGCAGCAGAGCGCATCGGGCTTCTTCACCAAGACGCATCCTTCTTATATCGAACCGAAATGGCACAGATCGCGGAGGCAATGGAGTGCGCCGGTGATGCATTCGGCGCCCCATTGGTCCGCGTGAAGCAATTCTTGGGCGCCACGAAGTAACAGAGTTTCCCCTCTCCGCCGCAACGATTCCCGTTGCTTTTACCCCCCTCGCATGTTGAACGAACGGCATGTCGGCATCGCCGCACGGCAGTGCACGCACGGACGCATGGTATGCGCAGTGGCGAGAGTATTTGGCACTACCGGGCGCGCGCTGGGTCGCGCCGGCAGGGGCGGATTTGGCAGCATTGCGCGCCCGGCTGTTAACACCGGACGCGCCAATCCTCTGCGGGGCGGAATTGTGCCACCCCCAGCGCTGGGCGGAGGCCTGGGCCGACCGACGCACTCCGGCCGCGCCGCCGTGGTTGCGACTGCATGTTCTGCACGACGTCTTACAAACGACTCCGTTGACGTATTTCACCGCGACGCGCAGCGACTTAGCAACTGCGCGCTTCTTGCTGGATGGGATCGAGGCCTGCCTGCACGCGGGGATCGATCCGAACGCATTGCCGCGTCTGGCCCGCACGTTTGGCCACGAGCGGGAACAAGACTTGGCCGCAGTCGCGCAGGCGTATCTGTCGCGGCTGCATCGGGACTATGACAGCATCGAACCGGCGGAAGCGTTCGCCCACGCGCTCGCGCGGGTGCGCAGCGGCGCGGTCGCATCGGGGCCGGTGATCTGCGATCTTGGCTTTGAACCGTCGGAAGTCTTGCGGACCTTACTCGAGGCCGGCACCGCGACAGGACACGACATGCAGTGCGTGGAGCCGGATCGTGCGGAGCACGCGGCGCTGGCGCCCGTCACCCTGCAACGTTTCGCCTCGGTCTGGGAAGAATGTCGCGCCGTCGCCGAGCAGATTCGCACTCGCATCGCGGACGGACTCCGTCCTGAACAACTCGGCGTCGTGGTGTTGCATCCGCGCTACCGCGGCCCGCTGCGTCAGGCGTGGATCGAAGCCGGCTTGCAATCCGCACTGCCCGCACCGCTCCGCTTGGCAGACGCGCCACTCAGCGGACCCCTCGCCGACGAGCGGCCGTGGACAACCGCACCAGCGCAACAATCGCTAGCCGCGTGGCTGGACTGGCTGCGGCTAGTATTGGAACAGCGCGGCGCCGCCGCGCAGATCGGCGCCGCGCTGCATGACCCTGCGCATCACACATTCGCCGCGCGGACGGCCGCGCTGCTACACGAATGGCAGACGTTGTGGGTCCGGTGGCATTCCGCCCAGTTCCCCGGCGCTGACCAGCTTCTCACGGCCACGTATTTCCGCGCGCTGCTCACCGCGACGCTCGCGCTGTCACCCACGCCCGTTCCCCAACTGCACCTCCCACAGCAGGTCATGGCGACGACGCTCGATCAACCGTGGTATCACGCCGTCGCGACACTCTTTCTGCTCGGGGCAACGGACGAACACCTGCCGAGCCCGCGCCCCGGCAGCTTCTTCACGCATCTCCCGCCGGAATCCGCCGATCCGCAACTGCAACGCGTACTCCACGCCTTTCCCCCGGCCGTGGTCTGCGCCGCGCACGAGCGCGATTATTTGCGTTTGTGGTGCCACAATGCCTCGGAGGTCATCGCAACCTATTGCGAAACAACGGAAGCCGGAAGACCGGCACAACCGAGTTTGTTGTTCACGCCATCGTGCGCAGATACGGACATGCGTATAGATCGTGCGTTCGTGCGTTCGTGCGCTCGTGCGTTCGTGTCGGGTCTCCCCAGTGTCGCTGAGCGCGTCGCGCGGGAGCGCGATTTGCAACGCGCGCTCCACGCGGACATGCCGCCGCCGTTGCTCAACGATCCGGAAGTCCACACGCATATCGCGACACGTTATCGCGAACATCACTTTAGCGTATCGGAGCTCGAAGACGCCGTCGAATGTCCCTTTCGGAGCTTCGCGCGCCACTATCTCGGACTGCGCGCCACGGACCCTGACGCTGCCGACGTCGCGCCCTCCACGTTCGGCCGCTTGCTGCATGCGGTACTGGCCCACCTGTATACCCACGATCTCGCCACACTCGACGCGATCGCCGACCTCACGACCGCCGACGGCGCCGCACAGCTCGACGCGTTGATTACCGCGGCGCTCGCCGCCGCAGCAGCCGCATTACGCCCCGAGTGCGCGCGCCATCATCCGGCGCTCGGCGCATTGGCGATGGAGCGCATCCACCGCTTGGTCATGCCGTGCGTGCAGGCGGACCATGCGCGCTGGCGGCAACTCGGCCACGATGCCTATCGACCGGCACAGTGCGAGCGCAGCTTCGGCGGCGACACCCCGCCGGTCTTGCTCCGCGACCCACAGGACCCGGACGCGCCGCCGTTGCGACTCCAAGGGAGCATCGATCGGATCGACCTGAACAGCAGTGACCGCACGTTGCTCGTGATCGATTATAAAACCGGCCGCACGGCCGCGCCGGTCGCCAATGCCATCAAACAGGGACAACATTTTCAACTCCCGCTCTATTGCCGCGCGGCGGAACAATTGCTGCCCGGATTTTCCGCACGCGGCGCACTGCTGTTCTATTTGCGTCACGCGCATTGGCTGCACGGGATCGTCGACCGCGAGGTCCATACGCGGCTCTTCGGGACAACCCGCGTGGCCAGTCGCGTCACGGCGGAGCAATTACAAGAATTGTTGGACGGATCCGTACACGAGGCGATGCAAGTCGCGCAACAAATTGCCCACGGCACAATCCGGCTCGTCCCGCACGCCTGTCACGCCTGTGATTGGAAAGGCGTCAGTCGCCATGAGGAAGCGAGTTAACATGTCGACCGTAATGAATGCTCCGGGGGACAAGCGCCACAGGCGCGCTGAGGGGGAGGTTCCAGCGGCTTTGCCGCTGGAGGGGGCGACGCAAGCCCCTGCCATGACTGTAACCCTCACCGCTGCACAACGCCGCGCCATCGAGACGGTCGACCGCTCGATCGGCATTATTGCCGGGGCCGGCGCAGGAAAGACGCGCGTCCTGGTGGAGCGGTGCGCGTATCTACTCGCGCACACCGACACGCAGCTGGCGCAGATCTTGGCGATCACGTTTACCGAACGCGCCGCGGCGGAGCTGCGCGCGCGCTTAAGCGAGCGACTCCCGGCGGACCTCCGACTGACGCTGCAGGCGACCGCGATCACGACGTTCCACGGATTTTGCGCCCGCGTGTTGCGCGAGCATGCGCCGCGGCTCGGCGTGAGTCCGCGTTTTCGCCTGCTCGAGGCCACGGAAGCGCAGCAACGGTTGCGCGGCACCATCGAGACGACTGTGCTCGACGAACTCTCCGCCGGCAACGAGGCCATCCGCCAACTCGTGACGGAATGGGAATTCCGCGGCGTCTGCAATGGGCTCCAGCAACTCGTGAATGACCGCTGGAACGTCACGCAATGGATGGCCGCATCGCCGCAACCGCCGCTCCCCAATACGGCCGCCGTACTCGAGGCCTTCACGCGCTGCGACGCGGCGTACGCAGACGCGAAACGGGCACAGCAAGTCGTCGATTTTCACGATTTAGAAATTTTCGCACTGCGCATCTTCGACACCCATCCGGAAATCTTGAGTGACTATCAGCGCCGCTTCCGCCACTTGTTGATCGACGAGGTCCAAGACACCAATCCGATCCAAATGGCGCTACTCCAACGGCTCTTTACTCCGCCGGACAACCTGCTGTGTATCGTCGGCGATCCGAAACAGTCGATCTATCGGTTCCGTGGCGCAGAAGTCCGCTGTTTTCACGCGATGCTCGACGTCATCACCACGTCCGGCGGCGCTGTCGTCCATTTGCGCGAAAACTTTCGCAGTCGCGCGGGCGTAATTCGGTTCATCAATGCCGCATGCCCCGATATCCCCGCCGGGGAACAATTAATCGCCGCCACCGGCACACCGACCGAAGGCGCTGTGGAATGGCTCGCAGTGCCGCTGGCGGCTAAAGCGAGCAGCGCGGAGCGTCGGCAGACCGAAGCGGCAGCCGTGGCCGCGCGCATCGCGGAGTTGGTGGTAAACGAAGGCGTGCGCTACGGAGACATCGCCTGCCTCTTCCCGACGCACCTCGGCGTCGAACCGGTCGTAGACGCACTACGGACTGCCGGCATTCCGTTCCATCGCTATCAAGGCCGCGGATTCTTGCAACGCCGCGAGGTCCAAGATTGCTTGCTTGCCGCCCGCTTTCTGGCCAACCTCGCCACACGGCAATATGACGACGGCGTGCTGCTTGGTCTGCTCCGTTCTCCGCTGATCGGCCTCACGGCGGACCTCTGTTATCGATTAGTCCACCTCTCCGGGCCCGCAGCGCCGCAGACGGATGGCCTGCCGCCATTGCATCGCGCTGCGTTCAGCCATCCGCCCCTCGCCGCGCTGTTTCAATATTGGCAGCAGCGGCTCCCGCACTGCACGGTCGCGGAAATGTTGCAGACCCTCATCGCATCGACCGCCTACGACG
This sequence comes from Deltaproteobacteria bacterium, assembly GCA_016210045.1. Lineage (NCBI taxonomy): Bacteria > Pseudomonadati > Myxococcota > Myxococcia > Deltaproteobacteria bacterium. Next base: position 48,540 of record JACQUX010000007.1, read on the forward strand.
CCGTGCTCGCGGAACTGGATCCGACCGGGCAAGCATCCGCCAACCTCGAGCGACTCTGTACGTTAGCGGAATGCGCGCCGGATACGCAGGCACTCGATCTCGCCGCGTTCGTGGCCGCCATGCAAGACCTCACCGTCCGCGAGGCTGGGCTCGCAGATCAACCCGTGCAATTGGCGGGCGACGACGCCGTGCAATTGCTGACGATCCACGCAGCGAAGGGGAACGAGTTTCGCGTCGTCTTTCTGCTCGACTGCGCGGCGAAACGAAGCCCGCAGTTTGCCGATTGGGGCTTCCTTCCCGGCATCGGTCTAGCACTACGCACCCGACCACCGCTCGGGACGGCCACGAAAAAAATCACTCCCGATCCCACCGACCCGTGGACCGCGCTCAACTTGGTAAATACCACGGCCGAGATACAAGAACGGGATCGGCTCCTCTATGTCGCCCTCACCCGCGCTGCGGAGCGAATCATCCTGCCACTCGGTCCCGCGCCGGAACCAGACACAGAGACCGACAATGCCGTCCCAAACTGGCCCACCCGCCTCACGCACGCATGCGAGGCGCTGGGGATTGCACCCCGAACCATCGTTATTGCGACTGCCGAGCATACAGAGGAGGACGCAGCGGCGGCGAAGATGCCATCCCAGCGGCTGACACCGGTGGAAGACCTGGCTCAGAGTGAAGCAGCAGCGCGCGCGCTCCTGCATCTGACCGTCACGGAACTCGAAGTATTGGCACGCTGTCCGCAGGAATATTATTTGAAGTATCGGTTGGGACTCCCGGGAACACTCGCATGGCCGGAGCCGACGGGATTGCACGAGCCGCTGCGGGGCGAAGTGGTGCATGCCGTGATCGCGCGGGCGGCGCAGGAGCCGATGCGCACGCTTGCGGAGATCACGCGCGAAGAGCTGCGCTTGCGCGGCGTCGATCCATCACTTGTGCACCATCGCGAACTACAGCATTTGCTGCAGCATTTCACACAAACAACGACCGCACAGCAGGGCGGCGCAGCAGAAGCGGCCTGGCACGAACTCCCGTTTCATTTGCGACTTACCACGACGCCGTCGGCCATCATCAGCGGCACGATCGATCTGCTGCAACTCCGTTCGGATGGTTGGGAGATCGTCGATTACAAAACGGATCGCATTGCAACGGCCGCGGAGGCGGAAATACATGCGACACGGTACGCGCTGCAAATGGCCGTATACGCCCTTGCCGCGCACGAGGCCGGGCATCGGTCACTCCATCGCACGACACTGCACTTTTTGAATACGAATACGAAGATCTCGGCCCCCATCACCGCAGCGTCCCTCGCCGCGACGCGGGAACAATTACAAACGCTCGTGCAGCAAATCGCGGCCGAGGATTTTACCCTCGCGACCGCCGCACCACCGCCGTGCGCCACCTGCGTTTATGGTCGCAATCGCCTGTGCGCGCATGCGGCGCAAGCACTGCAACTCGACCGCCGGTGATGCGTGATGCCTAAAATAAGACATTGCGTTATTTGCGACGCATGCAATATCATCGAGTTCTATGGGTGAAGTACGAGCCATTTGCCAATTAGCCAAGGTCGGTCATCAAGGCGCGACGATTGAAGTGGATGCCCTGGTGGACACCGGAGCTGTGATGGTGTTGCTGCCGGAAGACCTCGTCGATGCGCTTGGTCTGGAGCGTAACGGGAAGGTAGTGGTTGCGCTGGCCAACGATCAGAAGATTGAACTCCCGGTAGCCCTCCCGCTCTCGCTCAGCATCGGAAATCGTTCCATGGTAACCGACTGCCTCGTCGGCCCCCCCCAATGCGAAGCACTGATCGGACAGATTGTGCTCGAGCGACTGGATCTGATTGTCGACCCGCTGAAGAAGATCCTTATTTCCCGTCCCGAGTCACCCTATCTTCCATCATTGAAGATGAAGTAACCGATCGCTACCGGGCAAGCTGCCAACGCGCGCGGGTGAGGACGAACTGGAGGCCTTTGGCCCCTTGGGCGATCCCACCATCGGGACCGATGGTCGGGTCGGGAATATATTTGCGGCGCTTCAACAGACCGTGCGCGGAAACTTGCTTGCCGTGCAGCTCCGCCGGCCACTCGGAAAGGCCGTCGATGTAAATCACTTCACCTTGCGCCAATACGATGATCGCGCCCGCTTTACTGTCGCGCGCCACACCGCGAACGGTCGTTTGCCGCCCCACTTCGTGCGCGAGATCGATCTGCTGCGGATTCTCGGGCGGCGCGGAGACCGACAGCGCCGCTGCGTCGAACGTGGGCATCGCGAGGCCGGCGATGGCGAGCAACACTATACGGAAAGACCACTGGATGAGTCGCAGCATGGTGACAAAATTACACCCAGCCCCCTGCGGACGCAACTTTTTTGCGCAACACAAGAAAAGTGACTGGTGACTGGTGACTCGTGGCTGGTGGCTGGGGATCGGACCACGAGTCACCAGCCACGAGCCACCAGTCACCGCTTTTCCTCGCCCTCCAACTCCTGCAGCAGCGTCTCCGCCGGGGTGAACGCAGGCGAATTCGCCACCGCGTGGCGCAGTAACTGGATGGCGCTTTCCGGATCGCCGTGTTGCAGATGCGCGAGGGCGGCTTCATAGAGCACGACCGGGACGTACGGATATTGCCGCAGTACCGACTCCCAGAGCGCAATCGTCGGAGCGGCGGCGTCGTGATGGGTCAACACGCTCGCGTACAAGTACAACGGATCAAAGGCGCCGGGGGCCAATCGATGCGCCGTGCGCGCCCACACCAGTCGTGTCGCCTCCGTTGACGCATGGATCGCCCGCTGCACGGCATAGAGCGAGGCGTGATGCGCCATGAGCAACACGCTCGCCGACAGCGTGATTATCAATGCCATCGGACGCCACCAACGCCAAGCACCAACCACGGTCGCCTCAACAGTCGCTCGATGTCCGCGCCACACGAGTACGACACAGAACGCGGCGAGCAAACGGGACAGGGGATACGCATAGTTTGTGCTCCACAACCAACTCCAGATCACGAGGCCGCAACCCAAAAGACCGGCCAGCAGCGCAGCCGTTTCCGCAGCCGTGGTGACGCGTGTCAGCGATCGACAGCCACGCCAGAGCAACATCCCCCACCAGAGACAAAAACAGGAGAGTCCGATCAGCCCCACTTCCATCGCCTGATGCAGCCATTCCTGATGCGGATGCATGTACCACGTCGTCGCATTCGACAAATAGTCCGGGTCGCGACGATGCGCAAATTCCGGATAGACGAAGCGAAAACTCCCGATTCCCCAGCCGAGCAACGGTCGCGCCGCGATGATATTGGTGGTCGTTTCGTAAGTGTGCCAACGGTTGGACGTGACGTCATCAAGAAGACCGCGCCAATCGGCATGCGGCGGCGGCACAAACATGCGCGTCATCCGACTCACGACCGACTCCGCATGTCCTCGCACACTCGGCGGATGCCAGATGAGCAGCACCGCACCGAACAGGCACGCCGCGACACTCCAACGCAGCACACGACGCCGCGCCGCAGGCCATCGCCACCAGCAACACGCGAGCGCGGCGACGACGGCGAGGCACAGACCGGTAAAGCTCGTCCGATTGCCGGAGAACAACACGCCAAAGAGGAGCGTAACGCAGGCCGCACCCCACCACACCTTCCATCTCCGCGTCGCGCGCCACAGCCCGTATCCCGCGAGCGGGAGGTGCATGGCCATCAGGTCGCCGTAATAACTGACATGGCCGATCGGCCAGAGAAAGACCTCGCGTTGTGCCGACCAAATGGGGAGGAGATACGCATGCACCGCACTCAATGCCGCGATCATGGCGACGTTGGCGACACTCCACGCCGCCACTCGCCACTGCGCCGCCGAGGACCATTGCGCAAAGGCCCATGCCAGACCGATCCAAAGCCAGCACCGCGCCGCCTCGAGGAGACCTTCGTACCACGGGCCCGACCGCCAAACGAGCGGCAGCAGTGCAACGGTGGCATAGAGCCCGATCACGCCGTGCCAGACATCCCAGCGCAGCGACACGCGAGCCCGTTGCCACAGCGCGCGACACACGAGCAAACTTGCACCGAGATAAAAAAGTCCGTTTTTCCAATCGTCGAACGGGCGCGGCCAGGCACGCACCCAAGTCCAGAGCAACGCACTCCACCAGAGGGCGAGCAGTGTCGCAGGCAACAGTGACAACACGGTTCACCCCCGCAGATGATACGCATGGGCGATCGCAACGGCGAGCGCGTCGGCGGCATCGGGCGACGGCGGCTCCGGGAGGGCCAATAACTTCGTCACCATATATTGGACTTGCTCTTTGGTCGCCGCACCATTGCCCACGACGCTCTGTTTGACCGTCCGCGTACTGTATTCGGTAATCGTCAGGTTACTTTGTGCCGCGACGAGAAGCGCAATCCCACGCGCTTGACCCAAGTGGAGTGCGCTGCGGACGTTCTTCGCGACGAAGACTTCCTCGATCGCCAGCGCATCCGGCGAAAATTGCGCCACGCATGCGCGGAGCGCGTCGTAAATGTGGGCTAAGCGGGCGGGATATGTCGCCACAGTGCGGGGACGGATCACGCCGTTGTCGATGTGACGCAGCCGGTTTCCCTGCCGCTCCACCACGCCATATCCCGTGATCACACTCCCCGGATCGATGCCGATGATACGCATGCGGAGCCCCAAGAGACACCAGAGGCCACCCTCCAGCCGCACAGCGGCGTTGAGGGGGAGGCTCCATCCCCCGCCAGAGGCGGGTCCGCCTTTGGCGGAGGCTTTGCCGGTGGAGGGGGCTTTGCCTGCCCCTGTTACGACGCTAATTGTTCCATTAACGCGTCGTCGATGTCGAAATTGGCGTAGACGTTTTGGACGTCGTCGTGATCTTCGAGCGCTTCCATCAGTTTCAACATCCGCTCCGCGTCGTGGCCTTCCAACCGGAGCGTCGTCGAAGCCTCCAGTCGCAGTTCGGCCGACGTCGGCGTGAGCCCCGCCGCCTTGCAGGCCTCTTGGACCGGATGAAAATGGGCCGTGTCGGTCACGACTTCGAACGCATCGCCGGCATCACGCAGATCTTCAGCGCCCGCGCCGATCGCCGTTTCCATCAGCTGTTCTTCCGTTACCTTGACCTTCTCGAACGCGAGCACGCCACGCCGCGTGAACATCCAGCCGACGCAATTGGTTTCGCCCAAATTGCCGCCGTGTTTCATAAAACAGTGCCGAATATCCGCGACGGTCCGATTCCGATTGTCGGTGACGACTTCGAGCATCAGCGCCGCGCCGCCCGGGCCGTAGCCTTCAAACGTGATTTCTTCATAGGTCACGCCTTCGAGTTCCCCGGTCCCGCGTTTGATCGCGCGCGTGACGTTGTCTTGCGGCATATTGGCCGCCTTGGCCTTTTCCAACACGGTGCGCAACCGCGGATTCCCGCCCGGATCGCCGCCGCCGTCGCGCGCCGCGATCGTCAGTTCTTTAATGATCTTGGAAAAGAGTTTGCCGCGCTTCGCATCCGCCGCGCCCTTCTTCCGTTTAATCGTCGCCCACTTGGAATGACCGGACATAATCCCTCCCACCTTCGAACCTCGAAACCCCGAACCTCCCTGACAAGGGCCCCCTCTCGCACACCTGGCAACGCTTGTCAGCGAGAAAACGCCGCCCCTGTTATCTAATAATGGGGACCTGCCCACTTTCGCGCTTGACGCCACTACTGTAGCGACCTAGTGGACCGCCCATGTCCCACGCGCTCCCCGGCCAGACCTATCCCGGCGGCGTCGCCTACGACACCATCGACGCGATCTACAGTAAGTATCATTACAACTGCCCCCCCGACACCGCCCCCGCCGAAGGCGGGTCCGCCTCTGGCGGAGACTGCCTCGCCACCTGGGCCCATCATCCGCCGGCGTGTTTGAATTATTGAGGACCGCCCATGCCGCAGTCCAATCCGCCGATGCGAATGCCACAATCCGGAAAGTGGAACACTTACATGGCTCACAAACCCGGTCACGGCACGAAAAATCAAGCAGATACGACCGCATTATTGTTGGCACGGAGTGTGCTCTGAATTACGATTACGACAATAGCGAAGTCGATGGTTTGGAAATCGTTCGACGTCTCACCGCGCGCAATTTTAAAACTATCGTTTTATGTACAGCGGAGTATTGGAAACCGAGTATTCGTGATGTTGCCAATGACATGCACATTACACTCTGCCCAAAACCGCTTCCAATCATCCATATAGTCCAGGCAACCATAGAAGCTCCCGTGCACCGTAATGTTTTGGTCATCGATGATGACGAAAATATTCGACTCGTGTGGCAGATAGTGAAAGGACAACTCAATATTAGCAATCTGGCATTGTATGAATCGATGGAAGCCTGTGAAAAAGCCAATCTCCAATACACGGAATATGACTATGCATTTTTAGACAAGCACATTCCTGCGTCCAGCTGGGACATCGAGCACGCCGCTAAACATTTGAAAGAGCACGGTGTCAAACGAATCGTGTTGTCTACCGGAGAACGATTGTCTGAAGCGGCATCTGTTCAGATGCGCACCTATGGCATTGACACAATAATGTTGGGGAAAATTCCTGAATCATGGAGCACGATTTCGTGAGTGCAGTATGGTAAGAATATCTTTACGAGGCCGCCACTTTTCATCCGTCGCTGATGCCGCCACGAGCGTATATCGGGGATGGAGAAATCATGTCCGCAGGCATGAATCGCGCGATGCGGCAAGTTATGTGGTGGTCGATGATTTGGCGCCGCGCGTATTTGCACCGATGCTGTATCGTCATCGTGAACGTATTCGCGAAGATTTAGCGATTGTCCAACACGGCCTCGAGCAGGAAACGCCAGACCCGGCGCTCTTCCCAGCTTACGCACGCAGCAAACTCTGCCAAAGTGCCGCATACTTTGCGGGACATGCCGATCCGGTCACGCGTCGCAGTATGGTCGAACGATTCGGCACGCCATGGCAACACGTGCCTCAGAACGAGATCGCAGCCATTGCGGAGGCTTGCACATCCTATTGTGATGCTTACGCGCAGCATGTCGGACGTCCAGAAGCGTTGGAAGATTATTTGTACACGGCCATTTCCAATGATGACGTGCCGGCGTTGATCAAGCGCCGCACGCGGCAGTGGCTCGATTGCATGTACGCACTCTTTCCCAAATTTGCGCGCTTTCGTTTTGCCGTGTTGAATCGCCGTTCCACCGACACGTGGAAAAATTTGGTCACCTGCAGCACCGGCCAATTTTCGTTGTGGGTGAACACGCATCCGCAACATACGTACACCATGGGGTTTATCGAATTTCTTGCGCTCCATGAAGTCTGCGGGCACATGGTACATTTTGCGCAGTTGCAGAATAACGCGGCCTTAGCGGCCCGCGCACCGCATTTGTTGTGCATCGCCATTCATACGCAGGACACGTATTTGGTCGAAGGCATCGCACAGTGGGTGGCAGCGTTGCTAGTGGATCGCTATGCGCCCACAGGTGCCGCAGTACGCGTGGCTGCAAAGCAGATGGAATTATTTTTCGCAGCGCGCCATCATATTCTGTGTGACTTCATTGATGACGCGATCGATCTCGACACCGCCGTAGATCGCCATCACCGTTTTCTCGGACGATGGCTGACCGGATCACCAGCCGATACCGCCACGTGGTATACCACCATTCGCAATGACGCCATCTCCTGCGCGCAAATCCTGGCGTACCATGGCGCATTTTCTCAACTGCAACCCGCGCGCAACTTACACGATGATGCGCTCACGGATTTTGGCACGCGGTTGTTGAATGGCTTCTACCGACCACAGGACTTGCGCGCTTTGGTGGCAGAATATTGTGAGTAAGGTTGGGAATCTCTCGCCGAGTTTTTTGTCGGTGCACAAAGCATTCATTTTGAGCAATGTGGCGGTCTTCTACCTGCGCCGGTTGCGCGCTTGGAAATCCCACCCCGGAGTCTGATCGTGATCGTGGATGACGATGCATCGATTCACCACATCTGGGGGAACGCTTCGCGCCGTTGGCACTGGCACAACACGAGATCCGGGTACAACATTTCTCATCCGGTACCGAGGCGCGGCGGTGGTGCCAACAGCAGCGACTGGATCAAACGGTGTTTCTCTGTGACTACGAACTCATCGGCGAACCCAACTATGGTTTAGACCTGATTCAAGAACTCGGCGTCCAAGCGTGTGCCATCTTGGTCACGAGCCATTATGAAGAACCGCACGTGCAACAGCGGTGCGCCGCACTCGGCGTGCGCTTGATCCCCAAAGGCTTGGCGGGATTGGTGCCGATTGAGGTGGCCGTTCCGCTGGCGGCCCCAGACCCCGCGCCCGCGCCAACTCCGCAATCTAACGCCGGTTCGTCTATCGACGTTCAGCATGGCCTGCTGCCAGCAGGCCATGCTGCGGGTGATGCTGCGGGTGTGGCCCCGCCTCCGCCACCGGCGGATCCCTGCCCGACGGTTGGCAGGCGTGCGCCTCCGGCGGAGGCGGGGACGACACCGGCTACGGCCCCGAGCAACGGCTCGGCCACTGGCCCTGGCGTGTTAGTGATCGACGACGACACCGGCATCCAATTCGCGTAGGAGGCGGAGCAACAGCGGTTGGGGATCGGTCGACTCGCGATTTATCCCTCCATGGATGCCTGCGCGGCCGCAGCGCCGGATTACGCGCAGTTCGATTTCGCGTTCGTCGACAAGAACATCCCCAGCAGCACCTGGCCGATCGCGCAAGTCATCACGCACTTGAAGGCCGCGGGCGTGAAGCGCGTGATTCTCGCGACCGGGGAGAATCAAATCCATACGCCTGATGATCCGGTCTGGACCTTGGCCGATGGCGTGGAGCCGCTGAAGGTGCCGGAGGTGTTACCGAGTTGAGGGATGGTCCGCCCACCCCCGCCCCACGGCTTTCACGCTTGACGCAGGCACAGCAGCGGACTAAATGGCACGACATGGCTCACGGCCTCGTAGACAGTCCCGATGCGGCCCGCACGGTTGCCGCTGCGCGACCGCTTCACCCTTGGCACCCTCTTCACCCTCACCCCCGCCCCCATCGGCCCAGAAAAAGCGCCCCCGCCGAAGGCGGGTCCGCCTGCGGCGGAGACTGCCTCGC